>JAYONI010000066.1:0-3494 GCA_038121265.1 Candidatus Pelagibacteraceae bacterium
ATGGAGCCAATTTCAGAGAGGTTTTTTAGTTAAAGATGGTTATTGGATGGATCCATTAGCTTTTCTTAAAAATGAAGCTCCATATGAATCACAGAAAGTGAAAAAACTTAAATCGAAAACAGTTAAAGTTGGTTACAAAAAAACAAATGGCGAAATAGTTCCTGCTGGAAGCAAAAAAATTTGGCCTTTCATGTGTGACTAGTTACTCACAAAGTGCATAAATTCCACTCTTTGTAGTTTTAAAAAGAGTCTCAAACAGAATCAAAACAAGAACATCAGCGCTTAATTGCAAAACTTACTAACAATGGCTGTGTATTAATTAAGCGGAAGCTTTGGAGAGGCGTTTTCGTTCGTGTGAAACTAAATATTTTTTTCTTAATCGTAAAAATTTAGGTGTAACTTCCAACAATTCATCTTCATTAATGTAGGCCATTAACTCTTCTAAACTCATTCTAACAGGAGGTACCAATGTCACAGCTTCATCTGATCCAGAAGCTCTCATATTAGTTAATTTCTTACCTTTCATGACATTAATTTCTAAATCATTGTCTCGAGAATGTTCACCTACAATCATGCCTGTGTAAACTTCTGTATTATGTTCAATAAACATTCGACCACGATCTTGAAGATTAAAAATAGCAAAGGCTACCGCTTTTCCGGTATCAATAGAAATCAAAGCTCCGTTTCTTCTTCCAACAATTTCTCCTTTGAAAGGACCGTACGAATGAAAAATTCTATTTAATACACCCGTTCCTTTTGTGTCTGTTAAAAATCTACTTTGATATCCAATTAATCCTCTCGATGGCGCTTTAAAAATAATTCGTTTTTTTCCAGCACCTGTATCTTTCATGTCAGTCATTTCCGCTTTTCGCTGATTCATATTGTCAATAACATTACTTGCGTATTCTTCATCCACATCAATAGTTACTTCTTCCATGGGTTCTAATTTTTGACCACCTTCTGTTTGAAATAAAACTTTTGGTCTTGATACCGTAAGTTCAAATCCTTCTCTTCTCATCGTCTCAATTAACACACCAATTTGTAATTCTCCTCTTCCCCCTATTTCAAAAGCATCTTTTCCATCATTTTCTTTAAACGTAATAGCAACATTGCTTTCGGCTTCTTTCATTAATCTTTCACGGATCACGGTGGAAGTAACTTTCTTTCCATCTTTTCCTGCAAAAGGAGAATCGTTCACGGTAATATTTACCGACATAGTTGGTGGATCAATTGGTGTTGATTTTAAAGGTTCAGTTACACTAATATCGCAAATCGTATCAGCCACCGAAGCATCCGATAATCCTGCAATACAAACAATATCTCCGGCTGAAACTCTTTCAGCAGGAATTCTATCTGTTCCAGCAAAAGTAAAAAGTTTTGTTAATCTTCCCGTATCTACTTCCTCACCTTGTAAATTAATTGCTTTCACTGTGTCATTCATTTTTGCCGATCCATGAATCACTCTACCAACTAAACATCTTCCCAAATAAGAATCAGAACTAAGCAAAGTAACAAGCATTGCAAAAGGTCTGTTCTGTTCTACTTTAGGTTCTGGAACATGTGCTAAAATTAAATCTAATAAGGGATGTAAATTTTCTCTTGGGTCCTCTAATTCTTTTGTACACCATCCCGCTCTACCCGATGCATACAGAATCGGAAAATCTAACTGCGCATCTGTTGCATCTAAAGAAACAAATAAATCAAATACTTCATCAATAACTTCTTTCGGTCTTCCGTCAGGTCTATCAATTTTATTAATGACTACGATTGGTCGTAACCCTTGTTTTAATGCTTTTCCTAAAACAAATTTAGTTTGCGGCATTGGTCCTTCAGCTGCATCGACTAACAAAATAACTCCGTCCGTCATTCCTAAAACACGCTCTACCTCACCACCAAAATCAGCATGGCCCGGTGTGTCTATAATATTTAAACGAACATTTTTCCAAGTGACAGAAGTTGGTTTTGCAAGAATAGTAATGCCTCTTTCTTTTTCTAAATCTCCAGAGTCCATTAACCTCTCTGCAACAGCTTCATTGTCCCTAAACATTCCACTTTGCTTCATAATGTTATCCAGCAAGGTAGTTTTACCGTGGTCAACGTGAGCAATAATTGCAATGTTTCTTAATTGTAAATCCATAATGCGCCCCTTAATACATGTTGTATTTTTAAAAGCTAGTGAATTGTATGAATTCTTCAGCAGTGATTATGGACCACTGCTGAAGTAATGCGTTTAGTTGGTTATTTTTTTTCCGTCTTTTTTGCTTCTTTTTTAGCTTCTCTTTCGGCTTTAATTTTTGCCCAGTAAGCTTTTTTTTCTGCAACTGTTAATATTCCATTTTTATCTGCATCCATTCTATCAAAACGAGCTTCTGCTTGTTTAAGATAGTCTGCTTTTGTAACGTCAGATTTTTTGACATGGCTTCCTGCATGCACATTCATAGAAAATGCAGACAAGAATAAAGTTGCTAAAATTAACTTTTTCATATTTTTCCTTTTGTTGAAAATCCGAATATCTATCCTAGATTAAGGCTGAATTAAGGATGACAATTTTCAATTTTGCTGGGAATTTTGATAAATTTTTATCCTAAAACCTTTTTATCTGTCCTTAGGGCATTATACGTTGCAACTAAACCTAACAAACCTAAAAAAGAAAAAGCATAAATCCAATTTGTACTTTCAGATAACGCTTGATGATTATTCGTAATATCTAAGATAAATCCAAACATGGCAGGAGTAATGGAACCAAGACCAATTCCTAAAATAGATCGGTATGCTAAAGCTCTACCTAAAACATTTCTCTCTGTGTTTTCAGTTAATGCAGAAGTTAATACACTAGAGTCTCCAATGCTTAAAAAGCTATACATCAAAGCTAACACAGCAATAATCATCCAGTGTAATCCCGTTAACCATCCCATTAAAAATGAAAACATGGCACTGGCAAAAGCAAAAAATACTAAGATTTTTTTTCTTCCAAATATATCAGAGGCAAATCCTGAAATAATATTTGCTAAGGCGCCTGATAAGTGAAGCGATAGGCCTATAACAACACCTAATAGTAAGGGTGATAAAGCATTATATTGAATTAACACGAAAGATAAAAATACTGGAAGCCAAGACCAGACTCCAAATAATTCCATGGAGTGAGCAATATATCCTCTCACTAAATATTTACTTTGATCAGATTTTTTTACAGAAAAATATTGTAAGCTATAATCAAAATTATAATTCTTTTTCCAATCATTAAAACTTGCAATAACAAAAACAAAAATACCAACAAAAGAAACTATTGAACAAAATAAAAAAGCAGATTTAGTGCTAAAGTAACTAGCAATAATAAAACTTGAAGTTAGAGAGATTGCATATCCGAGCGACTGACCTCCTAACATAAAACCCATAGCTAAGCCCCTATGTTTTTTTTCATATTTTTCAGAAACTAACACCATAGACGGTCCATAAATTCCTCCCTGAAAAAGTCCTAATAATAAATTAAATAT
>JAYONI010000067.1:0-3481 GCA_038121265.1 Candidatus Pelagibacteraceae bacterium
CTAGATAACATTTCTTGTTCAATTTTTAGTTCTTGAGATTTTTCTTTTACTAATTTTAAAAATTCAATTGCATTAATTTCTTTTTCGCCTTTTGATTTTTTAATTGAATTAATAGAAGTTCTCAAAAAATTATTAGTAAAAACTCCTGGGATTTCTATAGGATATTGAAAAGCTAAAAAAACTCCTTCCCTTGCTCTTTCTTCGGTATTTAACTCAAGTAAATTTTTTTTATTGAAGCTAACTTCGCCACTTACATTGTAACCTTCTTTGCCAGACAAAACATAGGATAACGTGCTTTTTCCTGACCCATTAGGCCCCATAATCGCATGAACCTCTCCTTTTCCGATGTTTAAATTAAGACCTTTTAAAATTTCTTTATTATCAACACTAGCTTTCAAGTTTTTAATATTAATCATTAACCAACACTGCCCTCCAAACTAATACCAACTAATTTTTGAGCTTCCACAGCAAATTCCATTGGAAGCTGCTGCAAAACTTCTTTACAGAAACCATTTACAATCAAACTCACTGCTTCTTCTTGATTAAGTCCTCGTTGTCTACAATAAAATAACTGATCATCACTGATTTTTGAAGTGGTGGCCTCATGCTCAATTTCAGATGATGAGTTTTTATTTTCTATATAAGGAACGGTGTGTGCACCGCATTTATTACCAACCAACAATGAATCACATTGTGTAAAATTTTTTGCTCCTGTAGCTTTTGGGTGAATGCTGACTAAACCTCTATAAGTATTATCAGCATGACCTGCGGAAATTCCTTTTGAAATAATTTTACTTTTTGTATTTTTACCTAAATGTATCATTTTAGTACCAGTGTCTGCTTTTTGATAATTATTAGTAATTGCAACTGAATAAAATTCTCCTTGAGAATTATCTCCCTGAAGAATACAGCTAGGATACTTCCATGTTATTGCAGAACCAGTTTCCACTTGAGTCCATGAAATTTTTGAATTTCTTCCCCTGCAAGCTCCTCTTTTAGTTACAAAATTGTAAATTCCCCCATTTCCATTTTTATCTCCCGGATACCAATTTTGAACTGTAGAATATTTTATTTCTGCATCATCTAAAGCAATTAACTCTACATTTGCAGCATGTAATTGATTTTCATCTCTCATTGGAGCTGTACAACCTTCTAAATAACTTACGTAACTACCTTTATCTGCAATAATTAAAGTTCTTTCAAATTGTCCAGTGTTTTCCGCATTAATTCTAAAGTAAGTTGAAAGTTCCATCGGACATCTAACTCCTGGGGGAATGTAAACAAAAGATCCATCCGTAAAAACTGCAGAGTTTAGAGTGGCAAAAAAATGATCTGACATGGGTATTACTGAGCCTAAATATTTTTTTACTAAATCAGGATGATTTCTAGTTGCCTCAGAAATTGAACAAAAAATTACTCCAATGTCTTTAAGCTTTTCTTTAAAAGTTGTAGCAACAGATACGGAATCAAAAACAGCATCTACAGCCACACCGGCTAATCTTTTTTGTTCTAAAAGAGGTATTCCAAGTTTCTCGTAAGTTTTTCTAATCTCTGGATCGATATCATCTAAAGATTTTGGCTGATCCTTCATGCTTTTTGGAGCTGAATAGTAATAAAGATCTTGATAATTAATTTTTGGATATTTTGGTTTTTGCCAATTTGGCTCTTTCATGCTTTGTAATCTAGAATAAGCTTTAAGACGCCAATCTAACATCCACTTTGGTTCTTTTTTTTGATCAGATATAAATTTAATCGTGTCTTCACTTAAACCTTTAGGAACATCAATAGTCTCAATATCAGTTACAAAACCATGGCTATACTCAGAGTTTTGATTATAGTTAGTTATTATTTCTTGGCTATCGCTCATAATGATGTTGTTATTTAAAGGCTTTAATAATTAAAAAATACAATTAAATGTAAATTATTTTACCTTATTATTATTTAGTTATGATATAAGCCATTTTCAAAATAATTCAATTACCCTTTATGAAGCACAACAACGCAGAAATATTTATTAACGGTCCTGACGGAAAACTTGAGGCAAAATATATTCAAAGTAAAAAAGATAATGCTCCCGTAGTTCTTATTCTTCATCCTCATCCTGAATATGGAGGTACCATGAATAATAGAGTAGTTTACAACGCATATCATACTTTTTTACAAAATGAATTTTCTGTTTGTAGATTTAATTTCAGAGGAGTGGGAAAAAGTGAAGGAAAATTTGATAACGGTTTAGGTGAACTATCAGATGCAGCAGCTGCATTAGATTTCATTCAAAGAAATAATCCAAATTCTAACGAGAGTTGGGTAGTTGGTTTTTCTTTTGGAGCTTTGATCTGCATGCAATTATTAATGAGAAGACCAGAAATTTTTAGATTTGTATCCATTTCTCCTCAGCCCAATATTTTTGATTTCAATTTTTTAGCTCCCTGTCCAACTTCAGGTCTTGTGATCCATGGAAATCAAGATCAGTTAGTTACTGAAGATTCTATTAGAGGATTGAAAACTAAACTCACAAGTCAAAAAAATATTACAGTAGACTTTCAAGAAATTAAAAATGCAAATCATTTCTTTTTAAATAAAGATAAAGAATTTATTAAAATTTTAGATAATTATATCAAAAAAGAATCTCGATTATTTTAACTTAATAAATTATCCCGCCAGATATTTTTTTCTTAACACCGGTAGTTGAAGGAAAAGTAATAGGTAATTTTTTTAAACATCTGACAGCAAGATATGCAAAAGCTTGGGATTCTATAAAATCTCCATTTATTTTTTTTTTATCAATTAAATTAATTTTTTGTAAACAATTTTCTTCTATCGCTTTTATAATCGATAAGTTTTTTCTACCTCCACCCGCGATATAAATAATAGCAGTTTTATTCTTATAACTAAATTCATTGATGGAGTTAGCAATAATTTTTCCAGTAAGATATGCCAAAGTTGCAGCACCATCAAATAAATCAAGACCTCTAAATTCAGATAAAGAAAAATCTGATGTGTCAAAAGAGATTTTTGTTTTTTTCAAATAGTCTAATTTTTCAATAAAGGAATTAATCATTAAAATATTTACTTTGCCTTTTTTGGAAATAGATCCATTCAAATCTTTTTTGGTATTCTTGGCAAAATAACTAATCCACGAATCTAAAAGACAATTTCCAGGCCCGATGTCATAAGCTTTAATTTTTTTATTAAATACGTAAGTTAAATTTGAAATACCGCCGATATTAATAAAAAAAAATGGCTTATTAATTTTAAATTTATTGCACAATGCCTGATGATAAACTGGTGTTAAGGGAGCCCCCTCGCCTCCATTAACTAAATCATTATCTCTGAAATTAAAAACAACTTTACAATTAAATTTTTTTTTTATTAGTTCAGGCTCACCTAACTGTAATGTAAATTTTTTTTCTGGCTTGTGCAAAACAGTTATTCCATGAAAACCAATGACATCAATTTTTTTTTTAAAAGTTAATAAACT
>JAYONI010000068.1:0-3380 GCA_038121265.1 Candidatus Pelagibacteraceae bacterium
TTTTTCTACTTTTCCTCCTGGAAATTCCCAAAAAAGAGGATAGGATTTATTGGGCGGTCTTTGCGTGATAAGAAATTTATTTTTTTTTGCAAGTATACAAACAGAAACAAAACTTAAGTGCACAACTAACTTCTATAATTTGCATTAATGGAGATATATTCATGAGTTAAGTCACAAGTGTAGGCAGTAAATTTTTCTTTTCCCGCTCCCATATCAACATGAATATCTATTGATTTTCCAGACATGTATTCTTTAACTTTGCTCTCGTCATAATTTTTTGCAATTTCACCATCTTTAAAAATTAAATAATTTCCTATTTTTAACGAAACTTTATCTTTATTAATTTTTTCATCCACCTTGCCAACTGCCATAAGTATTCTTCCCCAATTAGGATCTTCAGCAGCAATAGCTGTTTTAACTAGTGGAGAATTTGCAATTGAAAAAGCAATATTTTTAGACAAATTTTTATTTTTACAATTTGTTACATTAATAGTGATAAATTTTTTTGCTCCCTCACCATCGATTGCGATTTGCTTAGCCAAATTTAGCATCACATCTTCTAAATGCTTTTCAAAAATTTGTGCCTCTTTAGAATTTTTACTTTTAATAATCTTATGCTTTGCTTTATTAGTTGCAAAAAGTAACACCATGTCATTTGTGGAAGTATCTCCATCAACTGATATTGCATTAAAGGTATTTTCTACTTTATTTTTTAAAAAAGAATTTAAAAGTGTTGAAGAGATATTTGCATCAGTAAAAATAAAACCTAACATAGTTCCCATATTCGGAAAAATCATTCCAGAACCTTTTGCAATTCCAGCAATGCTGACATCTTTGCCATTTATTTTAAAAGTTGAAAAAGACATTTTTGCGATTGTGTCAGTTGTCATGATTGAATGAGCAGCTACTACCCATCTATATCTATTTGGCTGATCAAGCTTTGTGAGTAAATTTTCCAGTGAATACTTTATTTTTATAATAGGAAATTTTTCTCCAATAACCCCTGTCGAGGAAAATAATACCTCCTTAGGATCAATATTTTTATTGGTAGAAATTAAAGCTGCAATTTCAGATAAGCTATCAAAACCTTGTTTGCCATTGAGCGTATTTGCATTTTTGGTATTTACAAAAAGACCCTTAACTTTTGTAGATTTAATTTTTTGATTCCAGTCAATACAATGGGATTTGACTGAAGATTTTGTATAAACTCCAGCATAAGAAGCGCCATCTTTAAAAAAGAAGAAGCAAGTATCATTTCTTTTTTTTTTATATAATCCAGCTGAATCAGAAGACATTTCTAACCCCTCAATCATAGGAAGTTCTGGAAAGTCTTTAATTTTTAGATCTGCGCTTTCTTTTCCGAATAGATTATTAAAATTTAGATCCATAATTAATAATTTGATAATTAGACGGGTTATAAGTTAGAAATACAATCTTTGCTATTATTAATTAATCTATTTAAAACAAAAAAATGTTTAAAAATTTAAATTTTTTAAAGACCTTATTTGGATCCACTAATCAAAGAAAAGTTTCTGCATTAAAACCGATGGTTGATAAAATTAATCAACTGGAAACTCAAATAGCTCAACTTTCTGACAATCAATTAAAAGAAAAAACTGAAGAATTCAAAAAAAGATTAAATAATAAAGAAAACCTAGATCAAATTTTACCAGAGGCATTTGCAACTGTTAGAGAAGCTAGCAAACGTGTTATTGGCCAAAGACATTTTGATGTTCAGCTCATGGGCGGAATAATTTTACATCAAGGAAAAATTTCAGAAATGAAAACAGGGGAAGGAAAAACTTTAGTTGCAACACTTGCTGTATATTTAAATAGCCTTGAACAAAAAGGTGTGCACGTAGTTACAGTAAATGATTACTTAGCAAAAAGAGACTCGGCATGGATGGGAAAAATATATGAATTTTTAGGTCTTACGGTTGGTTGTTTAACTAGTGAAACCAAAGATGAAGAAAGAAAAAAAATATATAACTGCGATGTTGTTTATGGAACCAATAATGAATTTGCATTTGATTATTTAAGAGACAATATGAAACTCTCTCTAGAGGATATGGTACAAAGAGACTTTCATTATTGTATTGTTGATGAAGTTGATAGTATTTTAATTGATGAAGCTAGAACTCCTCTCATTATTTCCGGTCCAACAGAAGATAATTCTACAGAATATTTTTTATGTAATAAAATTGTAAGAGAACTAGAAAAAAATAATTATCAAATCGATGAAAAAGATAGAAATGTAAATCTAACTGACTCTGGTATTGATGCTGTGGAGTCTAAACTTGCTCAATTAAAGTTACTACAAGGATCTAATTTTTATGACCCTCAAAATATCTCTTTAGTCCATCACATAAATCAATCATTAAAAGCAAACTTACTATTCACAAAAGACAAGGACTATATTGTTCGTGATAACCAAGTTCAAATTATTGATGAATTTACTGGTAGAGTCATGGAAGGAAGAAGATATTCGGACGGGTTGCACCAGGCTATTGAAGCAAAGGAAGGTGTTCCTATTCAAAGTGAAAATCAAACATTTGCATCGATCACCTACCAAAACTATTTCCGTCTGTATAAAAAATTATCTGGAATGACCGGAACTGCTATGACAGAAGCGGAAGAATTGTTAAATATTTATAATCTTGATGTTGTAGAAATTCCGACCAATGTTGCAATGGCAAGAAAAGATCTTAATGACCAGATATTTAGAACTGAAAAAGAAAAAATTAACGCAATTATCCAAGACATCTTGGAGGCTAATAAAATTCAACAACCAGTATTAGTTGGAACAACTAGTATTGAAAAATCTGAAAAATTATCTGAAGTATTAAAAAAAGAAGGCATAGCGCACAATGTTTTAAATGCCAAACAACACGAAAAAGAGGCTCAAATCATTGCTCTTGCTGGAAGTCCTGGTGCTGTAACAATTGCAACCAACATGGCAGGTAGAGGAACAGACATTCAATTAGGCGGAAACTTAGATGCTAGACTAGCTCAATCTGAAAATAAAGAATTAGAAAAAGAGCAACATAAAAAAGATAAAGCAGCAGTAATGAATGCTGGTGGTCTTTTTGTTATTGGAACAGAAAGACACGAGAGTAGAAGAATTGATAATCAACTTCGTGGAAGATCAGGCAGACAAGGAGATGCTGGAAAATCTATTTTTTATTTGAGCTTAGAAGATGATTTAATGAGAATATTTGGATCTGAAAAAATAGATTACATGCTACAAAAATTAGGATTTAAAGAAGGGGAATCTATTGATCATCCTTGGATTAACAAAGCTTTAGAAAAAGCCCAACAAAAAGTTGAGTCGAGAAACTTTGATATTAGAAAAACATTATTACAATTTGATGATGTAATGA
>JAYONI010000069.1:0-3345 GCA_038121265.1 Candidatus Pelagibacteraceae bacterium
GCCATATTTAATTGCTTAATATAAAATCTCATTAACTCTTTTTGTTTAGGATCTGGAAACTCCACTGATTCAATTAAGCTTTCTAATAATTGAGAAGTGATTAAATAAAATTGTTTTACAAAATCAAAAAATAAATTTTGGGTCCATTCTTCCGATGAAAATCTTTTGTCTGTTTTATCTTCTTTAGTTACCGGCAATGCTTCTTGATTAGATAATTTTGAAACAAAATAAAAATTAAGAGAAGTGATTTGTGTCATCCACTTATTGATATGTTCAAAATATACATTAGGATTTTTTCCTACTTCAGTGGTAAATTTTTGAAAACTTTCTAGAATTTTATTTGTAGTTGGAGCAATAGAGTTTAACAAATCCATGGTACTAAAATCTTTTTTAGATGAATGGTTTGTTTTAGAAGTTTGAGTTTGAATATTATTTTGTGAATAGTTAGCTAAATTATTCTCAATAAAGTTGTTGTAAATTTTTACATTATTATCAAATATATCTTTTAGTTCTTCAAACTTTGGGTATTGCATATTATTATCTTGTGTAGTTTCGTTAGGGTTATTATTTTTTGTTTTATTCATTGCGTGCTGTTCTTTATGATGTATTATGTGCTTTTGCAACATTTAAATATTGCAATACAATATATAAATAATGCATTGCAATAAAAAGATTTGTTAAAAATCAATAACTTATAATTTTTTTTAAATTTACCTATTGCATTATTTTGCATCGCAACATATATAGGCATCAACTTAAATTTAACTATAGGAGTAACCATGTTTAACACTACTAACCCTTTTGAAATCTTTGATTTTCAAAAAATGTTATCTGCAGCTAAAATGCCAAATTTAGATGTAAATTCTGAAGGTTTAATCAACGCTCAGAAAAAAACTATGGAAGCTATCGCTGGTGCTTACAAAGCATCTTTTGATGGAGTTTCTGCTTACACTAAAAAACAAGTTGAAATTTTAAATGCTGCAATTTCTACTGCGAAAGAAGCAACTTCTGAAATCGCTAAAGGAAATCCTCAAGAATCAGTAGCTAAGTCTTTAGATTTAGTAAAAAAAGCTATCGTTGAGGCTCAAGCGAATGCAGCTGAATTAGCTAAAATTAACGAAAAAACTGCTAAAGAAGCTTTCGAAATTTTGAATGCTAGATTTTTAGACAGTATTTCTGAAATCAAAGCTGTAGTAGCTGAAAAAAAATCAGCAACTGCATCTGCTTCAGTAAAAAACTAAGTTAATAATAAATTTTCAAGATCGGTTCGCACCCCCCTTTTCGCGAATCGATCTTGAGATTTTTCGTATTAGGGAATATATAGCTATCATGAAAAAACTTGCACTAGTCACAGGTGGTACTCGAGGTATCGGAGCTGCAATTGCTCGAAAATTACAAGAAGATGGATTTGAAGTTGTAACAACTTTTATTGGTCGCCCAGATGCGGCAGAAGCATTTACAAAAGACACAGGAATTAAAACATATAAATTTGATGTTGCTTATTTTGAAAGTTGCAAAGATGCGATAGCTAACATTGAAAAAGATTATGGAAGAAGCATTGATGTTGTCATTAACAATGCTGGAATCACAAAAGATAGATTTTTACACAAAATGTCTGCAGATGAATGGAATGCGGTCATCAATACAAATTTAAACTCATGTTTTAATATTACAAGAAACGTGATTGAAAAAATGAGAGAGAAAAAATTCGGAAGAATTATTTCCATTAGCTCTGTGAATGGAGTGAAAGGTCAAATTGGACAAGCAAACTATTCAGCTGCTAAAGCTGGTATTATCGGTTTTACCAAAGCCATTGCTCAAGAAAATGCAAATAAAGGCATTACCGCAAATGTCATAGCTCCAGGTTATGTTGGAACTGACATGGTAAAAAAAATAGATCCAAAAATTTTAGAAGGAATTGTTTCTCAAATCCCCGTTGGTCGATTAGCAGATCCAAGTGAAATAGGCGCATTAGCTAGTTATTTAAGTAGCGATGCTGCAGGTTTTATCACTGGAGCTACATTCAACATCAACGGTGGTCAGTACATGCAATAATATTATTCATTCAATCAGGAGGAAGAAAAACAAATGTCTAACAATAAAGAAATAGTAATCACAAGTGCTTTTAGAACTGCGATTGGCTCATTCGGCGGAACTTTATCTGCTATGCCAGCTTCTCAATTAGGTTCTGAAGTTATTAAAAAATGTTTAGAGCATTCAGAGCTGAAAGGTCAAGACGTTGACACAGTATTTATGGGTCAAGTGTTGCAAGCTGGAACTGGACAAAACCCTGCAAGACAAGCTGCAAAGGGCGCTGGTATTCCAAATGAAACTATTTCATGCACAGTGAACCAACTGTGTGCATCAGGATTAACTTCCGTTGGTTATGCTTATAACTCAATTTTATTAGGTGAAGCGAATATTGCTGTTGCTGGTGGACAAGAAAACATGAGCAGCTCTCCACACATGATGATGTTACGTAATGGTGTGAAAATGGGAACAGCTAATTTAGAAGACTCAATGTTAAAAGACGGTTTAACTTGTGCTTTTAATAATTATCATATGGGAATTACTGCAGAAAATGTTGCAGAAAAATTCCAAATCAGAAGAGAAGAACAGGATACATTTGCTGCTTCATCACAACGAAAAGCGATGGAAGCTATCAAAGCAAATAAATTTAAAGATGAGATTGTTCCAATCAAAGTAAAAGTAAAAAAAGATGAAATTACTTTTGATACAGACGAATATCCAAAAGACGGAGTAACGGTTGAGAAATTAGCAAAGTTACGTCCAGCTTTTAAAAAAGATGGAACGGTTACTGCAGGTAATGCATCAGGAATTAATGATGGTGCTGCAGCTTTAGTATTAATGACTGCGGAAGAAGCAAAGAAAAGAGATATTCAACCTCTTGCTAAAATTGTTTCTTGGGCTGTGTGTGGTGTTGACCCTTCTATTATGGGAACAGGACCAATTCCAGCATCTAAAAAAGCTTTAGACAAAGCTGGTTGGGGAGAAGACCAATTAGATTTAATTGAAGCAAACGAAGCATTTGCTGCACAGGCAATAGCAGTGAATAAAGAATTAGGCTTTACACCAGACAGAGTAAACGTAAATGGTGGAGCAATTGCATTAGGTCATCCAATTGGAGCTTCTGGAGCAAGAGTTTTAGTTTCTCTAATTCATGAAATGACCAAAAGAAAAGCTAAAAAAGGTTTAGCTACTTTGTGCGTTGGCGGTGGAATGGGTATCGCAATGTGCATTGAAAGAAATTTCTTAAATCACAAATAATTATTTTAAAAGATTTTAACAATATTTAGAAAATTCATTTTTTCTAAATATTGTTAT
>JAYONI010000070.1:0-3331 GCA_038121265.1 Candidatus Pelagibacteraceae bacterium
AAATTTGGTTATGATTTATTTTTTGGTAAAGTCATAAATCAAATATCAAAATTAGGTAATTCTTTAAATGCAAATAATAGTATTGCAGAATTTGTTGTGAATACCGCTCAAAATTTTCCTGGTACTTACGCAATTAGCACAATGTTAGTATGTGTAATATTTGCAGCAATTTCTGCCTACGCTTTTAAAAAGTTTATTTAATGAATTCAAATAAATTGATTCACATTTTAGGATATGCTGGATTAATACCATTTTATTTTTTATCAATAATATCAAATTTTAAAAATTATAATTTTGCTATCGATATTTTTTTTATCTACTCTGTAATTATACTATGTTTTTTATCTGGATCACTTTGGATGAAACTAATTTTGCTTCCAGCCAAAACTAATAACCAATTGTTAAAGATACTGTCTGTTGGATTTCCTCTTATCGCACTCGCTTCTGAGCTAATGGTAACTTACATGTTGAAAGTAATAATTTATATTCTAATTTACTTGCTTATTTACATTAGCGATAAGAAAACAGCCGGGGAAGAATTACCTGTTTATATGCGAATGAGATTTTTTCTTACGGGAAACGTTATTTTTGCACATATAATAGTCTTATATGCTATCAGCACCAACGGCCTCTTTTAAATTTTGAAATCCATCTTTAATTAATAAATCCTCAAGTTCTTCATTGATTTTATTTGCCACATAAGGACCTTCGTACACAAAGGATGTATAAAGTTGTACTAAGCTTGCTCCTGACTTAATTTTTTCATAAGCAGATTTGCCATCATGAACTCCGCCAGCTCCAATAATAGGAATTTTATTACCTAAAATTTTATAAAACTTTTGAATTATAGTATTAGAAGCAGATTGAAGAGGAATGCCTGACAATCCGCCCATTTCATCTTTAAATTTACTTTTTAAATCATTTCGATTTCCAATGGTTGTATTCGTTAATACAACGCCATCTATTTTTTGCTCTATTACAATATGTGCTAATTCAGAAATATTATTATCGCTAATATCAGGAGAAATTTTTAAAATAATGGGTGTGTTATTATTTAATTCAACTTGCTTTGACTTAATAGCTTTTAATAACTCTTCAATTTTACTTTTTTCATGCAGATCTCTTAAATTAGGAGTATTGGGCGAAGAAATATTGATGCAAATATAGTCGGATAAATTACAAAATCTTTCAAAACATTCTACGTAGTCTTTTAATTTAGATGAGCTATCTTTATTAGGTCCTATATTTATACCTAAAATTCCATTTGGTTTATTTTTGCTTATTCTAGAATGAACTTCCTCCATGCCAACACTTGGAAATCCAAGGCGATTAATAATTGCCTTATCTTCTGCTAATCTAAAAACTCTTGGTTTTGGATTTCCAAACTGTGGTAGTGGAGTAATAGTTCCAACTTCTGCAAAACCAAAACCAAGTTGAAAAATAGAATTATAAACTTCTGCATTTTTATCAAAGCCAGCAGCTATTCCAACTGGACTTCTAAAATTTTTTCCAAAAAGATTGGTTTCTAATATTTTAGCTGGTTTGCTTGCAAATATATGAAAAGGTAAAAATTTTGTTTTAAGAAATTGAATTGCTAAATGATGTGAAAATTCCGGATCTGCTTTTTTGAGCAGAGAACTTATAATTTCGTACATCATCTAATTAATTTCTTTGCAATGATTTGTTGATTAAATCTATTGTTTCTTGCTTTCCAAAAAAGCATATAAAAGAACCCATTCTCGGGCCCTGCTCGTCTCCAAAGACCACCTCATAAATTGCCTTGAACCAGTTTCTTAACTCCTCTTTAGCATAATAATTTTTACCAACCGTAAAGACAATCGTCTGCATTTCTTCTGGTGATAAACCTTCAGGCATTTTTTTAATTTCTTCGATCAATTCTAATAAAGCTTTAGTTTCTAACTCATTAGCAGGTCTATACTTTTTATGAATTTTTACGTGATCGTTGAAATATGAAATAGCATTTTTAATCAGTTTTTCTAAAATAGGATGTTCGGCACGATTAACATCTGATTTAAAATTTTTAATAAATTTCCACAAAACATCTTCATTATCAGCGTTACTAGCGCTAACTAAGTTTAATAAAACTCCAAAAGTGATAACATTTTTTTCTTTCGGAGGACTTCCGTTGTGAACATGCCATACTGGATTTCCTAATTGCTCTTTCATAGGCTGCTCAGAAAATTTATCTAAAAAACTTAAATATTCATCAACTGCTTTTGGAATTACTTGAGGATACAATTTTTTTGCTCTTTGTGGATTTTGATACATATACAAAGCTAAGCTTTCAGGACTTGCGTACTTCAACCAATCTTCTATGGAAATACCATTTCCTTTAGACTTAGAAATTTTTTCTCCTTTTTCATCCAGGAATAATTCATAATAAAACCCATTAGGAGGTTTGTGTCCTAATACTTTGCATATTTCATATGATAGTTCTGCGCTAGGAATTAGATCTTTTCCATACATTTCAAAATCAACCTCCAGCGCATGCCAACGCATTGCCCAATCCACTTTCCATTGTAGCTTACAGTGTCCTCCTGTGATTGGAGTAGAAAATTTTTTTCCCTTACTTTCGTAAACAATTTCATTAGTTGCAATATTTTTTTCTAATATAGCAACTTCCAAAACATGTCCTGTCTCGGGACAGATTGGTAAAAAAGGACTGTACGATTTTCTTCGCTCAGGTCCAAGTGTTGGTAAAATAATATTCATAATTTTATCATAATTAGATAAAATTAATTTTAACGTTTCATCAAATACTCCTGCTTTATATAAAATAGTTGAGCTTTTAAATTCATAAGAAAAGCCAAACTTGTCTAAAAAACTTTTTAGCATTTCATTATTATGTTCTCCAAAACTACTAAACTTACCAAATGGGTCTGGAACACTGGTAAGTGGTTTGTGAAGATTTTTTTCTAATACTTCTTTATTAGAAATATTTTCAGGAACTTTTCTTAATCCATCCATATCATCGGAAAAAGTATATAGCTTGGTTGGAATATCAGATATTTTTTTAAAAGCTTGTATCACCATAGTCGTTCTACAAACTTCTCCAAAGGTTCCTATATGGGGCAGCCCACTAGGGCCATATCCGGTTTGGAATAATGCATAACCTTTTTTTTCAAAAAGTTTTTGTCTTTTTTTTAATAGCTCTTTCGCTTCTACGAATGGCCAGGCTTTTGAATCTAAATACTCGTTATCAATCATCTAATGAAATTAACTCCTTATAACTCAAAAAGTAAAAATTTGTCATGTATTTTACTTGCAAACATCCTTTGTTTTAAAAACGAATTCATATATTTTTATATTT
>JAYONI010000071.1:0-3286 GCA_038121265.1 Candidatus Pelagibacteraceae bacterium
GCATCTAATACTTCGCTTTGATCAACATCTGTTACATACTCTTTTTTTATAGTTTCAAGCACATCACTAAACAAATCTAATTTTTCATAAAGTGGATGACTTGTTTGCGTTAAAGCGGAGGTTGAAAAAAATAAGTATATAATAATTATTTTTAAAAAATATTTCATAGTAGTTTTAATCTTTATGATAAGGATGATTTGTAAGTATTGTAGCACATCTGTAAAATTGTTCACATAAAATTACTCTAGTTAACGAATGAGAAAAAGTAAAATTACTTAATGAAATAGTTTCAACATCTTTAAAATCAAAAGAGATGCCTTCTGGTTTTCCAATAAAAAGATATAAATTTTTTATATTTTCTTTTAAATATAATTGAATTTTTTTTGCAAAATTTATACTTGAATACATTTTTCCTTTCTCATCCAAAACAATAAATTTTGACTGAGAATTTTTTTTACTTAAGATATTGTTTATTTCTTTTTTTGAAGCTTGTTTTATTTCAAAGAAACTAATTCCACTATTTTTAATAGAGTTAATTCTTTTAGAATATAAATTGCATAGTTCCTTTTCAGGATTTTTGTTTATCCTTCCTTCACAAATAACCCATACTTTCATTAAGCGTTTATATTTTGCTTAGGAAGTACATTTTCCCACATTTTTTCTAAATTATAGAGAGATCTTTTTTCAGGATGAAAAATATGTACTACAACTTCAATGGCATCAATTAATTTCCAATCATCACTTTCTTTTCCTTCAATTGAGCAATGTTTTAATCCTGATTGTTTTAATTGTTGTAATAAAATTTCTGAAACTGCTTGAATGTGTCTCGACGAAGTTCCACTGGCCACAACCATATAGTCAGCTATAGAACTTTTATCTTTAAGATCAATGGTAGTAATATTAGTTGCTTTATTTTCGTCTAAAATCTTTTTTATTTTTACTAATAGTTCAGTATTTTGATTATTATCCATTATCTAAATCAATCTATAAACTATTTCTAATCATTGAAGAAGATAGATTTATTCCTTTAGTATTTAAATAAATCCACCTATTTTCAGTAAAATTATTTTTTTTTAACTGTATCAAATTTATTTTTAATTTCTGGCACTGTTTGGCCATTTTAGATTGCAAAGCTTTTGCTTTATAACCTGGTCGGTGCATTACTGTAATTATGCATTTTTTTATAATTGTTTTGTAATTTTTCCATTTATGAAAATGAATTAAATTATCTGCTCCAATAATAAAAAACAAAACTGTATTTTTTTTTAGTTTTTTAATAAAATTTATTTCATTAATACTATAATTAATTTTTTGAAATTGATTTTTTTTTAAAATTAAAATTTTTTTATTTTTTTTAATAATTTTTTTTGACAGTAAAGTTCTTTGACTTATTGTTAGCTTTGGTTTTAATTTTTTCAGAGGATTTTGATTAGCAATACTCCAATATAATTTGTTAAGTTTTAAAATATTTAAAGCCTCACGAGATATATGTAGGTGTCCTTTGTGAGGAGGATCAAATGTTCCTCCTAACAAACCAATTTTATGCCTGCTGATAATTTTCAAGGTCGAATTGCACCTTTGCTTTTTACAACATATTTGTATGTTGTAAGCTGTTCTAATCCTACAGGGCCTCTTGGATGCATTTTATTCGTAGAAATACCGACTTCTGCGCCCAGTCCAAACTCATAACCATCAGCGAATTGAGTGGATGTGTTGTGCATAACAATAGCACTAGTCACTTGATTCAAAAACTTTGAAGCAGCTTTTGGATTATTAGTTACGATAGATTCGGTATGGTTTGTTCCATATTTTTTTATATGTGTAATTGCTTCATCAATATCATTTACAATTTTTACTGAGATAATGGAATCTAGATATTCTGTTTTCCAATCATTTTCTTTAGCAGTTGTAGCTAATGTAAAAAATTTTTTTACTGTCTTATCTCCAATAATTTTACATTTATTTTTATGTAATAAATTTAATATCGGTAAAAGATGTGTTTTTACAATTTTTTTATGAATTAATAATGTTTCTGTGGCCCCACAAATACTAGTCCTGCGCATTTTTGCATTTAAAGTAATTTTTTTAGCCATTTCTAAATTTGCATCTTGATCAATGTACAAATGACAAAGACCCTCAAGGTGGCCAATAACAGGCACTGTCGAAAATTTTAATACTTTTGCCACAAGATTTTTACCACCTCTTGGTACAATAATATCAATATAAGATTGCATATTTGATAATAAGTAATCAACATAAGTTCTGTCAGTTTTGTTAACCAGTTGAATACAATTTGGGTCTATTTTATTTTTTTTTAGAACTGATCTAAATAAATTAGACAAAATAGTATTAGAGTGAAAAGCTTCAGAACCACCTCTCAAAATAGCTGCATTACCTGATTTAAAACATAAGATTGAAATATCAGCTGTAACATTTGGTCTTGCTTCATAAATGACCCCAATAACACCAATTGGCATAGTCACCTTTTGAATATGAAGTCCATTTTTCCTTTTGGTTGTACTTATTATTTTGCCACAAGGATCTTTAAGTTTAATAACCTCTTTTATCGACTTAATGATAGAGTTAATTCTTGATTCATTTAAAATAGACCTTTCTATTAGGTGTGATTTAATTTTCTTTTTTTCAGCGTTTTTAATATCAATTTTGTTTTGATTAATAATTTTATTTTTATTTGTATTTATAATTTTAATATAATCATTCAGAACTTTATTTTTTCTTTTTTCATCTAGATTAAAAATTGACCTTGCAGCTTCAAGAGATTTTTTACCTAATTGGTCTAAATATAAATTTCGTTTCATATATTTTTTTCTTTAACTAAATTATCAATATGTATTACTTCGCCTCGTGAAGAGTATCCCAAAATAGCATTAATTTGCTGGCTTTTTAAACCTTTAATTTTTTGAATATCTTCACTTGAATAAGATGTAACACCAACTCCTAATTTTTTTTTATCAAGATTTAAAATAGTTACTGTATCCCCTCTTTGAAAGGATCCAACAACATTAACAATTCCAACTGGTAATAAACTTTTGCCATTTAGCAATGCATTTGCAGCTCCAGAGTCTATTTCTAAAGATCCTTTAGTTTTTATTGTTCCCAAAATCCACTTTTGTTTTGCATTAAATGAATTAATTTGAGGTACAAACCAAGTATATTTTTTTTTCTTAATAATATTTTTGATTGGATGATTAATTTTACCTGTTGCAATAATCATATTACATCCTGAATTAATGCAAATTTTAGCTGCTTCAATTTTAGTAATCAT
>JAYONI010000072.1:0-3243 GCA_038121265.1 Candidatus Pelagibacteraceae bacterium
GTGTAGTATTTTGTTCCACACTCACAAAAAATTTTGTTTCCCCAACTTTGGTCAGCCATATGTGTATTATTCGTTTGTAATGTTTTAAGTGCGTTTATATAATTCATACTCAAATGGCAATTAAAAAATTATTTAAAGCTCCTAATAATATATCTCTAAAAGGATCGCTTCATTTACCAGGTGATAAATCTATTGGAATCCGTTCTTTAATTATACTTTCCCAAAGTTATGGCATTTCAAATGTAAGCAATATTTCTGAAGGTGAGGATGTTCAAACTGCCTTGGCCAATATTAGAAAATTAAAAATTACCGTTCAAAAAACAGGATCATCTCAATATAAAATTTTTGGTTTAGGAATTGGATTTAAATCATTTAAAGGAACTTTAAATTTTAATAATAGCGGCACTACTTTAAGACTGCTCACTGGATTACTTGCAACTTCACCAGTGGAAGCAAAGCTAATTGGAGATGCTTCCTTGTCAAGAAGACCCATTAGAATTGTTTCACTTATGGAAAAATTTTTTGCATCTTTTTTACCAAAAAACAAAGATTATCTACCTATCAAAGTAATTGGTTATGGAGACGCTGTTCAAAATGACATTGAGATCACCAAACCATCTGCGCAAATTATTAGCGCTTGTATTTTAGCTGGCATGAATGCACATGGCTTAACCACAATTGTAGCTCCTAATTCTGCAAGAGATCATACGGAACGGATGTTAAAATATTTACAATATCCTATCAGCATAAAAAATCACGGTAATAAAAAAACTATTAAAATTATGGGTAAACAATTTTTAGCTGCTGAAAAAAATTATATTGTACCAGGAGATCCTTCTTCAGCAGCATTTATTATAATTCTCTGTGCCATTAGCAAAAATAGCATTGTTACTCTTAACAATATTCTCCTAAATGAAAAAAGGATTGGCTTTTTACAAGTGCTAAAAAAAATGGGAGCTAATATTAAAATTAAAAATAAAAAAATAAAATTTGGAGAAGAAGTTGGAGATATAGAAGTCAGATCCTCTATTTTAAAAGGTGTTACACTGTCACCTGAAATAATTCCAAGTGTTATAGATGAAGTTCCAATTTTAATGATAGCAGCAGCATTTGCCCAAGGATCAAGTCATTTTCCTAATTTAGATGAATTAAAAATAAAAGAGTCGGATCGTCTTGCTGCTATGGAAATTAACTTAAAAAAAGTTGGAGTGTCACTTAAAAGAACAAATAATAGTTTAACTATTTTTGGTTTGGATGAGGAATTTTATACAAATAAAGTTGCACTGATAGATAGTTTTAAAGATCACAGAATAGCTATGAGTTTTGCGGTTATGGCAATGGCATCTAAAAAGAAAATTTATATAAAAGATTTTGAATGTGCGAAAGTAAGCTACCCAAATTTTTTACATGATATAGAAAAAATTAGAAACAAAAGTTTTAGACAAATCATTGTAGGGCTAGATGGACCTGTATCTAGTGGAAAAACCTCTGTTGCAAAATATGCAGCAAAAAAATTAAAAGATAGTTTGTTTTTAGACTCAGGTTTGCTTTACAGATTTCTTGCAAAAAAACAGCTCCAACAAAAAAATAAAAAGATAAATGTGAGAAGATTAATAAATATTGCAAAAAAAATATCTCTTGCAGATCTAAAATCTTCTGGGCTACATAAACAAAATATCAATCTATTAGTTTCTAAAATTGCAAAAATACCCCAAATCAGAAAAGCGCTACTTCCAGTACAAAGAAGAATTATTTTTAATACCTCTTTTCAAAATGTGTTTGTTTGCGGCAGGGATATTAATTCTAAAGTTGCACAAAATGCAGATTTAAAAATATATATTGATGCACCCTTACAAATGAGAGCAATAAGAAGATATAAAGAACTAAAAAAAATTAACCCATCAATAACCTTCGAAGAAGTGCTAAAAACAGTCAAAATGAGAGATTTTAATGATAAATCACGGTCTCATTCACCGCTTATTAAAACAAAAGACTCTATCTTGATTAATAATACAGGAAGCAATATAAGAACCACCTTTGTAAAATTACAAAGATTAATTAGAAAGGTTCAGAGTAACTAATATTGATTGAGCAAACACTAAAAGTTTACAATAACGGTAATGAGGAATTCGAAGCATTACTAAATGAAGACCTATCCCAAAGATCTGTAAAAGAAAACACTATCGTAAAAGGTAAGATTGAAAAGATAGAAGAAAAATTTATTACCATCGATGTAAAAGGCAAATCATCTGGAATGATAGACAAGACAGAACTATCCAGAGAAGAATTGGATAATTTAAAAGTTGGCGGAGAATTAGAAGTTTATATTGAAAGAGTAGAAAATAAAGTTGGCGATATAGTATTAAGTGTTGAAAAAGCAAGAAGAGCCAAGTCATGGAAAAAAATAGAAGATGCTTTTGCTAAGAAAGAAAAAGTTTCTGGTGTAGTAAAAAATTCAGTTAAAGGTGGTTTCATTGTTGAAATTTTTGGTATATTTACTTTTTGCCCTTCTTCTCAATTAAGCGATCGTCCTATCAAAAATACTTCAGAATTTTTTAACAAACCTTTAGAATTTTACATCATCAAAATTGATAACGTTCGAATGAATGTTATCAGTTCTAGAAGAGCAATTTTAGAAGAAGTTAAAAATCAAAATAAAGATGAAGTAATTTCTAAATTTAAAGTTAATGACATCGTAGAAGGAAAAGTAAAAGCAATTACAAGCTATGGTTTATTTGTGAGTATTGAAAACTTAGATTGTCTGCTTCACTCAAGTGAAGTGAGCTATCTGAAAATTTCAAATCTTAACGATATGTTTTCAGTTGGCGATAGTGTGAAAGTTCAAATTTTAGAAATTGATCAAGAGGCTAAAAGAATTAGTCTTTCAATTAAATCTATGTTGCCAGATCCTTTTGTGACGATACAGGAAAAATATACAGTTGGATCAGACTATGATGTAAAAATTACTAAACTCTCAGATTTTGGTGCTTTTGCAGAACTAGATGAAGGCATTGTTGGATTGATTCATTCAAGCGAAATTAAGCATATGCAAAAAAATGTTAATCCAAAATCAGTATTTAAAATTGGAGACACAGTAAAAGTTAGATTAAAAGAAGTAGATACAGAAAAAAGAAAGATCAGCTTTAGTTATAAAGATACTCAGCCAAATCCAATGAATGATTTCCTAGAAAAATATCCTGTTGGATCTATCGTGGATGCAAAAGTTGTTAATAAAAAAGATTT
>JAYONI010000073.1:0-3222 GCA_038121265.1 Candidatus Pelagibacteraceae bacterium
ACTGTAAAATTTTTAGCAACGGGTGTTGCTGATAGAGTTTTCTTTGCAACAAACAAATCAACTTTAACAACTGCAGCTAAACAAACTTTGTCTAAGCAAGCAGCTTACATCAAGTCTAGCAAGATTGCAGTTCTAGTTGAGGGTCACGCCGACGAAAGAGGAACAAGAGAATATAACTTAGCATTAGGGGAGAGAAGAGCTAATGCTGTTAGAGATTATTTGATGAGCTTAGGAGTAAAAGCTGGTGATGTTTCTGTTATTTCGTATGGAAAAGAAAGACCTGTTAATTCAGAGTCATCTAAACTAGCTTGGTCGCAAAATCGTAGATCAGTTACTGTTAAAAATAAATAAGAATTATAAAAGTTTTAATAAAAGACCTCGCGCAATATAAAGTTGCTCGAGGTCTTTTTTTTGACAAAATTAACTGTAGTAATAGAAGTTAAGACAATATGAAAAAATTTTTAGCTACCTTTTTTTTTATCAGCTTCATCTCCGTTGCTAGTGCGGATGAGACATTAAATAAGATTTTAAATGAACTACAAATTTTAAATAAAGATCTTAAGACTTTAGAAAAAGCAGTTTACAGCAAAAGTTTTACAGCTAATTCTGCTGGAACAAATACTGGAATTCCAAGCGCACTTGAAGGAGCTTTGACAAGACAACTTGTGAAGCTTTCAGAGTTGGAAGAGCAAATTCAAAAAATTACAGCTGGTTATGAAGAAACATTATTTAAATTACAAAAAATTTCAGAGCGAGTAGATAAAATTCAAAAGGATACAGAATTAAGATTTAGTGAAATTGGCAATCAAGTGCCAGTGGCTAATAATGTACCATCTACCAAGAACCTAGCAAGTGCTGAAAAAGCAAAAAAACCTGATGTTCAAAAGAAAGATGTTCAAAAGAAATTTCCTGGAACAGATAAGCCACAGGATTTTGCTAACACATTAAATAGTAGTAAGCCTGTTGTAGCTGAAAAACAACAAATCCAAACCATTAGTCCTGCTGCAGTGGTAAAAACAGCAGAAGTAGAAAAACCTAAATTATTACCTAAAGGAACTCCAGAGAAGCAATATAAGTTTGCAACCAGCTTTATCAAAGTAGGTGATTATGAAAAAGCTGAAATAGCTTTAAAAGAATTTATTGAAACCAATCCTAATCATAACCTAACAGGAAATGCCCAATATTGGTTTGCTGAGACGTATTATATAAGACAGTTGTATCATGATGCAGCAGCAGCTTATTTAGATGGTTATCAAAAATATCCAAAAAGCAATAAGGCTCCACAAAATCTTCTTAAACTTGGAATAACATTAGCGGAGCTAGGAGAGAAGGAACAAGGATGTTTAATGTTAACAGGTTTGGCTAAGCAATATCCAAAAGCAGAACAGTCCATTATCCAGAAAGCAAAATATGAAACAAGTAAATACAAATGTAAAAAATCATAATTTTTTCTTGGATGATATTAAAATTAATTCTCTTTATTTAAATTTTCACAAAGTAGCTCAGAGCATAGTAGCAAAAAAAAAATTTATCGTAGCTGTATCAGGAGGACCAGATAGTTTAGCGTTAGCTTATTTGGCTAAGATATACTCAAATCGAACCAACTCACAAATGGAAGCTGTGATTGTTGATCATGCAATTAGAAAAAAAAGTGCTGCAGAATGTAAACTTACTGCAATAAATCTTACAAAGATTGGTGTAAAAAATACTACTCTTAAAGTACAAAAAAAAATTCTTACTAATATTCAAAAGCAAGCAAGAGATGAGCGCTATAAATTAATGAATGCTTTTTGTAAAAGAAAAAAAGTAGCTTATCTTTTAACTGCCCATCATTTAGATGATCAGGTTGAAAATTTTTACATTCGTTTGAGTAGAGGCAGTGGTTTAAATGGTCTGTCATCCATGAAAACAGTAGATAAAAACATGGGAAATATATCGCTTGTTAGACCTTTGCTTTCTTGTAAAAAAAAGGATCTCGAATACGTAGCAAAAAAAGTTTTTCCAAAATACGTTAAAGACCCATCTAATGATAATGATCAATTTTTACGAGTTAGAATTAGAAAATTAAAAAATCATCTTAGCAAAGAAGGATTGGATCAAGACCGCTTGGTAAAAACGATTGCTAATTTAAATTCTGCAAAAGAGGCATTAGATTTTTATGTTAGCCATGCATATAAAAACAATATTCGTTTTTTAAAAACAAAAACAGAAATTGATAAGCGTTTATTTCTTAAAGAACCTTTTGAAATTACTTACCGTGCAGTAACAGAACTAATTAAAAAAAAATCTGGAAAAGAATACCCTCCACGATCTAAAGGAATTGAAAATTTAATTCATGCTGTTCAAAAAAAAGATTTTAAAGCAGTCACTCTTGGCGGGTTTATTTTTTCTAATTACAAGACGAAAGTAAGAATGAGCAAAGAAACAAGGAAAAAAATCTGAATTTAGTGAATTTATTTACTTTCATGTGTTATATTGCATCTTGTAACTTTCATTTTAATACTTATTTTATATCGTATGAATCTTAAAAATTTGACCATGTGGGGAATTATAGTGCTCCTAGTACTAGGACTCTTTAATTTATTTCAAAACCCTGCAACGATGTCTGGATCAAAAGATTTGCCATTCTCTACTTTCATGAGTGAGATGGATAAAGGCAATATTACTTCTGTGGATATTCGAGGTAATGAGATTCAAGGTACGTTTGCTAATGGAACAAAATTTAGAACTTATTCACCTAACTATCCAAATTTAGTTGAAAAATTAAACAGTAAAGGAGTTTCCATTACTGCAGGACCAGTTGAAGATAAGATGCCTTCCTTATTTGGTGTTTTATTATCTTGGTTCCCAATGATTTTACTGATTGGTGTATGGATTTTCTTCATGCGACAGATGCAAGGAGGAAAAGGTGGTGCCATGGGATTTGGAAAATCAAAAGCAAAATTATTAACAGAGGCACAAGGAAGAGTAACATTCCAAGATGTAGCTGGTGTTGATGAAGCGAAAGAAGAATTAGAAGAAGTTGTAGAATTTTTAAAAGATCCAAGAAAATATCAAAAGCTTGGTGGAAAAATTCCGAAAGGTGCTTTGCTTGTAGGACCTCCAGGAACAGGAAAAACTTTAATTGCTAGAGCAGTTGCTGGAGAAGCAAATGTTCCTTTCTTTAGTATTTCAGGATCTGACTTTGTTGAAATGTTTGTTGGTGTGGGAGCATCAAGAGTT
>JAYONI010000074.1:0-3106 GCA_038121265.1 Candidatus Pelagibacteraceae bacterium
GGTAATTTTATTACGATTGATGAACTAAAATCTAAATATGATGGTCAAGTTTTGCGTCTTGCAATGCTAAGCACTCATTATAGGCAGCCCTTCGACTGGAATGACAAAATTTTAGAGGATGCAAAAAAGACACTTGGAAAATGGTATGCGTTTTATTCAGAGGAAACAACTGAAATTAATGAAGAAAATATAAATCCACTTTTGGATGACTTAAATACACCTTTATTTATTAGTAATTTACATTCCTTGTTTGACAGAGCTTCAAAGGGAGATAAAGGATCGGCACAACAATTATCCGCAGCATGTAAACTTGTTGGATTATTTAATAAAGATTTAGCTACTTGGAGCAGAGGCTCTATTACTAAACAAATTGACGAAAATGAAATTGAAAATTTATTACGTGAAAGAAATATTGCAAGAGAAGAAAAAGATTTTACAAAGTCTGATCAGATTAGAGATATGCTAAATAGCAAAGGAATTGTCATTGAAGATAAAGATGGAAAAACAAATTGGAAATATAAATAATTTATGAAAGAAAAAATATATTTATTTGATACGACATTGAGAGATGGTTCGCAAACTCAAGGAGTAGATTTTAGTATTGATGATAAAAATAAAATTGCTGTAGCTTTATCAGACTTAGGGTTAGATTATATTGAAGGAGGATGGCCTGGAGCTAATCCGCTTGATACAAGTTTTTTTAATTCACCTCCAAAAACTAACCAATCTAAGCTTGTAGCATTTGGAATGACAAAAAAAACTGGACGTAGTGCTGAAAATGATCCTGGTCTTGCCTCGTTAATAAATGCAAATACTAGTACGGTATGTATTGTGGGAAAAACTTGGGACTACCATGTTAAAATAGCTCTTAATATTAGTAATGATGAGAACTTAGAAAATATCAAAGATACTACAGAACATTTTGTTAAACAGAATAGAGAATTTATGTTTGATGCAGAACATTTTTTTGATGGTTACAAAAATAATAAATCCTATGCATTAAATTGTATTAAAACTGCATATGATGCTGGAGCTAGATGGATAGTATTATGCGATACAAATGGTGGAACTTTACCAAATGAAGTTACTGAAATAGTTTCAGATGTTTGTAAGCAAATACCTGGTGATAATATTGGAATTCATGCACATAATGATACTGAAAATGCTGTAGCTAACTCGTTGGCTGCAATTTTAGCGGGAGCTAGACAAGTTCAGGGGACATTAAATGGATTAGGGGAGAGATGTGGTAACGCAAATTTAGTTTCTATAATTCCAACTCTATTATTTAAAAAAAGTTTTAAGGATAAATTTATTACTACAGTGAATGAGGAAAAAGCTTCAGGTTTGACTAATTGTTCTAGATTATTAGATGAAATTTTGAATAGAAAACCCAATAATAGAGCGCCTTATGTCGGTGCTTCAGCATTTTCCCATAAAGGCGGATTGCATGTTTCTGCTGTTCAAAAAGATCCAAAAACCTACGAACATATTCAGCCAGAATTGGTAGGAAATTCGAGAAATATTATTGTTTCAGATCAGGCAGGAAGATCAAATATTATTTCAAGATTAGAGAAGTTGGGTTTAACGATTGATGCAAATAATCCTAAAATTCAAAAAATTTTAGATGAAGTTAAAGATAGGGAATTTGCTGGTTATTCTTATGATGGTGCAGATGCATCTTTTGAATTATTGACTAGAAGAATATTAGGAGAAGTACCAAATTATATAACAATTAAATCTTACGAGGTAAATGTTGTTAAGCAAAATAATGAAGCTAATAATATAAATTCTATTGCTAAAGCTACGCTTGTTGTTGATGGTAAAGAAATTAATTGCGAGGGTAGTGG
Source organism: Candidatus Pelagibacteraceae bacterium (assembly GCA_038121265.1). Lineage (GTDB taxonomy): Bacteria > Pseudomonadota > Alphaproteobacteria > Pelagibacterales > Pelagibacteraceae > IMCC9063. The sequence continues at coordinate 1,848 of JAYONI010000074.1, forward strand.
AAATGGACCTGTCAATGCACTTGATCAAGCTATTCGAAGTAATTTAGATCGTACAGGAAAGTATTCAAAAATATTACAAGATTTAAAACTCCTAGATTACAAAGTTAGAATTTTGAATACTGGAACCAATGCAGTTACAAGAGTTTCTATTGAAAGCACAGATAAATCAAACAAAAGTTGGTTTACCATAGGAGTATCTACAAACATTATTGAAGCTTCTTTCAAAGCTTTAATAGATAGTATCGATTATAAAATATATAAAGAACAAGTTCATAAAAATAATTAATGAACTTAAAAAATATTTCTATTATTCTTGTAAAGCCCCAAATTGGTGAAAATATTGGAGCAACAGCTAGAGTAATGAAAAACTTTGGCTTATCAAATTTATCTATTGTTTCTCCTAAAGAAAAGTGGCCTAACCGAAAAGCAATGTACACTTCTGTGAAAGCTGTAGATATTATTCATAAAACTAAAGTATTTCAAAATACTGAGGATGCACTAAAGAAATATGATATTGTTTTTGCAACATCAGCAAGAATTAGAAATATTAATAAAAAGATATTCAGTTTAGATGAGGCTATTGCTACAATAAAAACTAGTAAAAAAAAAATTGCTATTTTATTTGGTCCTGAAAATTCTGGTCTTAGTAACGAAGATTTAATTAGCGCTAATTATTTATTAAAAATACCATCTAATCCAAAATATGAATCACTAAATTTATCTCATGCTGTTTCAGTAGTTGCTTATAATCTCTACGCATCTAGCTTAAAAAAAATTAAGTATGAAAATACGGATAAAAGCGAAATAGCCAGTCAAAAAGACCTATTTAAATTTTATGACTTTTTAATTGGAAATTTAGAAAAGACTGGTTTTTTTAGACCAAAAGAGAAAAAAAGCTTCATGATTAAGAGTATTAAAAATATATTTGCCAAACAGCCATTAACTACGAGAGAACTTCGCACTTTAATGGGTATTTTTAGCTCCTTTCGGAAGTATTGATTTTAAAGGTTTATTGACAAAAAACCGATGTTGTTTATAAGTGCTCATTCTTAAATAATGACAAAACGTATACAGGCAAAACATAAAGCAGATAGAAGATTAGGTTGTAACCTTTGGGGAAGACCTAAAAGTCCTTTTAATAAAAGAGCATTTGGACCTGGTCAGCATGGTCAATCGAAAGCAAAAGGAAAACCATCAGATTATAAAATTCAATTACAAGCTAAGCAAAAATTAAAAAATTATTACGGAAATTTAAATGA
>JAYONI010000075.1:0-3093 GCA_038121265.1 Candidatus Pelagibacteraceae bacterium
TAGCAAAATCAATTATAGATTTAAATTTATTTGATGAAACCAATGTCTCAACTGAAAATAAAATATTTTTTTTAAAAGAAATGGAAAATGAAGCCTTTGCTAATAAAAAAATAGTAAATTCAAATGGATGTTCTTTTTCAGAATCAAAAAGTAATTTTATGTTAGTAAACTCCTTAGGTTTTGCTGAAGGATATAAGACTTCAATGTTCTCTGCAGCCTGCGCCGTAGTTGCCAAAGATCAAGATACAATGGAAACTGACTATGACTTTTCTTCCAAAAGATTTTCTCAAGATCTTAAAGAAGCTAAAAATATTGGATCTGCAGCTGCTATAAGGGCATCTAGAAGACTTGGTGCAAAAAAAATTAGCAGTACTAAACTACCGGTTATTTTTGACAGGAGAGTTTCTAAAACCTTTTTATCAAGTTTAAGTAGCGCTGTTAGTGGCTCTGCTTTTTCGAGAGGGACTAGCTTTTTAAAAGATAAGTTACATAAAAAAATATTTAATAAAAATATCAATATTTTTGATGATCCTTTAATAAAAAAAGCTTTAGGCTCTCAACCCTTCGATAGTGAAGGTATAGAAAATAAAAAAATTCAAATAGTTAAAAATGGAATTTTGGGAGAAATTTTTTTAGATACATATAATTCTAATATTTTACAAATGAACAATAACGGCCGTAGCGGCGGAAGTACAAATTTATTTTTTGAAAATGGAACAATCTCCAAAGAAAAAATGATTAAAGATCAAACAAAAGCTATTTATATTACAGATCTTATTGGTCGTGGTTCTGACATTATTACAGGAGATTATAGTGTCGGCGCATCAGGAGTGTTAATTGAAAATGGTGAATTAACTAGGCCAGTAAATGAAATTACAATTGCTGGGAATTTATTAGAAATGTATGAAAATCTTACTTTAGCTGATGATCTAGAACTTTTATATTCTACAAATGCACCTACAATTTTAATTAATGAAATGACTATAGCAGGTAAGTAAAATGGAAAAAGTAGATCTTTTAAAAAGAATTTTTAGAACACAAATTAAAAAATATCTTTCGCAAATTTTTATTATTTTTATTTTTATTATTATTTCTGCTTTTGCTACTTCAGCTGTTGCCTGGCTTTTAGACCCTGCAATAAAAAAAATTTTTATAGAAAAAAATAAAATACTATTATTTACTATACCAGTACTAATCGTACTTGCTTTTTTACTTAAATCTCTCGCAATTTATATAATCAGAACTAAAACCATTAAAATTTCTTTTAATGTAACTAAAAATATTCAAATAGCTATGGCTGAAAAAATTTTAAAATCTGATACGGCATTTATCGTCAGTAAACATTCTGGTAGATTTATTTCTAATTTTACCAATGACATATCAACATTATTATTAGTAATTAATAATGTTGCAATTAATGCAATAAAAGAATTTTTTGTATTGATAGCACTGCTTGGCTTAATGTTTTATCAAAATTGGAAACTGAGTATCCTTGCAATTATCATGATTCCTTTAGCGGCATATTTTTCAAAAATGATTGGTAACAGGATGGGAAAAATAGTTAAAGGTAGCCTGCAAGCAAGTGAGGTCTTTACAAAATATTTATCTGAAATACTAAAGTCCACTTCTGTAATAAAAATATTTCAACAAGAAAATAAAGAACTCGATAATTTCAAAAAAATTATTGAGGACAGAATTGAAAAAATGACAAAAGTTGAGAGAACTAGATTTGCCGCTGCACCAATTATGGAAACTATCACTGGTTTCGCTGTTGCCATTGTAGTGTTTGCTGGAGGATATTTAAGTATAGAAAATAAAATTGAACTAGGTAGTTTTTTTTCTTTTTTAACTGCTTTAATACTTGCTTACCAACCTGTGAAAGCTCTATCGGGAGTTAATCTTGGAATAAATGAAGGCTTGGCTGCTGTAAAAAGGATTTATGCCTTACTGGATAACAAAGATATTATTGTGAATGATCCTAATAAACAAAATCTCAAAATTACAAATAAGGACATAAGATTTGAAAATGTTTCTTTTTCATATCCAGACGGAACATTGGCAGTCAAAAAATTTTCTACAACTATCAAAGGTGGTCAAACTATTGCACTTGTCGGCAAAAGTGGTTCCGGAAAATCAAGTATTATCAATTTATTGCCAAGGTTTTATGATTATTCTGAAGGAAAGATACTAATCGACAATCAGGAAATAAAAAATGTTTCACTTGCATCTCTAAGAAAAGAAATTGCCATGGTGTCTCAAGACATCATACTTTTTGATGATACTGTTAGAGCTAATATTATGTACGGAAAGCTTGATGCCAGCGAAAATGAGTACATCGAGGCTAGCAAAAATGCTTCTGCACATGAATTTATTCAAAATCTATCAAATGGATACGATACAATCATTGGTGAAAATGGAGTAAAAATTTCAGGCGGCCAAAAACAGCGTATTTCAATTGCAAGAGCAATTTTAAAAAATAGCTCGATCATTTTATTAGATGAAGCAACATCTGCACTTGATAATGAGTCAGAACTCAAAGTTAAACATGCAATCGATAATTTGATTAAAAATAGAACCACAATTATTGTTGCTCATCGCTTATCTACTATTAAAAATGCCGATAAAATAATTGTAATGTCAGAGGGTTGTATTGAAGATGAAGGAACTCACGAGGAACTTTTAATAAAATCAAAAACGTACAAAAAATTATACGATCAGGAATTAAATAATCAAGAAAATGCATAGTATGTATTTATGTTTGAGTTATGTATTTCATATATTTGCTAAAATTTTTTTAATAATAAGAGTTTATAAAAAAAAAGAGGATCAATTTAGATACAAAGAAAAACTTGGAATTTACAAATTAAAAAATACAGATAGAGTTTTATGGTTTCATGCATCAAGTTTGGGAGAAATAAAATCAATATTGCCCCTGATATTTTTTTATAATAAACAAAATAAGAAAATTTTAATAACTACAGTCACCAAAAGCTCAGCAGAATATTGCAAAAGTATATTTAAAAAAAATTCTAACATCATTCATCAATATGCACCACTGGACACTCCAATAATCGTAAAAAGATTTTTAAATCA
>JAYONI010000076.1:0-3042 GCA_038121265.1 Candidatus Pelagibacteraceae bacterium
ATAGTTTTCATAGCTCCAACCATCATACAGATAAAATAAATTGGATTTAAAATAGCTAAACCCATCAACATATCTTTGTTGAGATGCTCTGAAAGATAAAAGCCAAGAATTGTACCTATGATTGAAACTGTCCAAGTAGCTGTTCCTATTCCGATCCAAAAATCTACTCTATATTTTTTTTCAATTTCTTGATAATTACTTCTCATTATTAACCATGCCGAAATAGCAATAAAGTGACACGATAAATAGTATTTCCACTTTGGTTGATCTTCATGCATCATTATTGGGAATAAAGATACAGCCATGGGATATAACCTTGCATTTACAAACCAAACAGCTGCAAATATTGAAAACAAAGAAGCACCAACCAAAATAGACTCCGCCATTACTAAAGAACCTGGTAATGCATATGTCAACATAGTAGAAAATACACTTTCTTGAATTGTAAAACCTAAATTTTTAAACAATGCACCTATAGCAATAAAACAACAACCTAACGCTATAGCTGGACTATCTGGTTTTAAAATTGATCTAAAACCTCTGAGAAAAAATTCTCTTTTAATCATTATTTTGAAATTATCTCAGGGCCCATTAAAGTAGTTGGTAACCAGGTTGATAACCAAGGAACATAAGTTACCAAAATTAAAAAAACAAAAAGTACTGCCATAAAAGGAATAGCAGCCTTAACTACTTGAGCTAAGCTCATACCCGTAATGCCAGATGTTACAAATAAATTAAGCCCAATCGGTGGTGTAATCATCCCAATCTCCATATTAACTACCATTATTATTCCTAAATGAATTGGATCAATACCAAGCTCGATTGCTATCGGAAAAACTACAGGTGCAACAATTAATAAAAGTCCAGATGGTTCCATAAATTGACCACCAATTAATAAAAGAATATTTACGGCTATCAAAAAAGTAAACCAATTAAATCCTGCGCTTAACATCCATTCTGTTATTGTCTGTGGAATACGTTCTGAAGCTAGAACATGAGCAAATATCAATGCATTTGCAATTATAAACATTAACATAACAGTAGTTTTAGTAGCATCTAAAATAACAGTTTTGGTTTCAGTGCCTCCAAGAGCTGGAATAAACCCTTTAAACATTAATGCAAAATTACGTCCCCAAATTCTAAAGCCCTGATAAACTAAATAAAATATTTTAGAGGGGCTGATTGTTTTATATCGCCAAAAAATATAAGTTATCATTAAAATAATAGAACAAATAACTGACCATTTAAAACGAATTTTAAGGGTTATTCCCTCAACATCAGCTAAAGCAAAAAAAGATAAAATTAAACAAACTATTAAAAAAGTTACTCCATAAACTGTTGATTTAAATCCTATTACTGAATCATGAGAATCTGTTTTACGGATCCATGGCTCATTTTTAAAAGGACCCATGTCTCGATAAACAAATATTGCAACAAAAGCAGAGTACACTGCTGCAGCTGCTGCAGCTTCTGTTGGAGTAAACACACCTCCATAAATACCTCCCATAATAATAACTATAAGAAATAATCCCCAAAAGGCATCTTTTCCACTTGCAAATAATTCCCTTAAACCTTTCCAATCTTCTGCTGGTAAATTTTTGTAACGTGCAACTATATAAATTGCTAACATCAACATTAAACCAGCTACAATGCCTGGGATTACTCCTGCTAAAAACATTCTTCCTACAGATACATCAACTGATGCAGCATAAACGACCATAACAATAGAGGGTGGAATTAAAATACCTAAAGTTCCAGCGTTAGCAATAATACCTGAAGCAAATTCTTTTGAATAGCCCACCTGTCGCATTCCAGCGATTGCAACAGAACCAATTGCTACTACAGTAGCAGGCGATGAACCAGACAAAGCAGCAAACATCATGCATGCAAGAACAGATGCCATAGCAAGACCGCCTCTAAAGTGACCTACAGATGCAATTGCAAATCTAATTAAACGTTTAGCTACACCACCTGTAGACATAAAACTCGAAGCTAGAATAAAAAATGGAATAGCAAGTAAAGTATAATGAGTTCCAACACCAAATAACGAGATAGCGACTGATGACAATGACTCATTTGTGAATATAGCAACATATAAAATTGAAGATAAACCTAGCGACAAACCAACAGGGGCTCCTAAAAATAAAAAGCCAAGAACCATGACAAACAAAATTAATGTTTCCATATGTTCTAATCCTTTAATATATTTTTATTTTCATTTACAAGTTCTTCAGCTTCATGACCTGCTATAACCATTTCACGATCACCACGGTAAATTTGAATCATAGCTTGTAAACTTCTATAACTGAGTAATGCTAAGCTAATAGGTAATATAATTAAAACTAGCCAACGTTGCACCCTATCCTTAACACCAAATAAATCTTGAACCCATACAGGCCATCTGAGTTCTTCGGTTCCAATATTTACTTTGTACATTTTTGACCAATACTCAATGGCACCTGATCTAGATTCAATACCAACTGCCTTTAACCAAGATGCATCTAGTAAAATTAATCCATAAACTAATCCTGTGCCTGCTCCAAATATAGCAAGCCATTTAGCAGCAGATTTTGGAACAACCTTAATTAAAATGTCTACTCCTAAATGTGAGCTCCTTTTAATACCGTAACTCATACCAACTAATATTAACCATGAAAATATTACCATTGTAAATTCTAGAGCGGCTGACCAACCTGTATTAAAACCATAACGGGCAACAACTTGACTAAATGATACGACAGTTAGCAAAACCATTAAAAGCACAAGTAAATTATCCTCTAGTTTATCTACAGTCTTTGGATAAAAATATTCCCATATAAAAAACACAACAACTAACAATAGAAGTAATAGATGAGGGGTATATCCAGACATCATGAATTTTTTTATAAAAATAAAAGGGGGATATAATCCCCCTTTTATAAAAATTTAAATTATATAATTAATGTGAAGCTGCTGCAGCAATAAGATCTGCACCAATTTCATTTTCAAACTGCTTCCAAACAGGTTTCATTGCATCAACCCATTTTTTTCTTTGATCAGCAG
>JAYONI010000077.1:0-2962 GCA_038121265.1 Candidatus Pelagibacteraceae bacterium
CCAGAGCTTGATACTGGTATGAACTCAAAAATACCCTGAGCCACAGAAAGAATTAATATTTTTAAAAAATATATTTCGGTCATGGAGCTAGTCTTTATATTAAATATATTTTTTTTAAACTTCCCAAAGTTTAGTCAGTTTTTAATACTTTTTTTTGTAATATTTTTATAAAATATACAAATTTTCCTTATATTTTAAAAAATAGGTAATAACTTGTTAACTAATAATAGGCTTTTTTAATTGCTATTTTTAATACTTTTGCCTAATTGTATTCAAAATTATTAAAAATATCATAAAAATAATATGACTGAAAAAATGCTTAAATTTGTGGGTATAAAAAAAGAAACCCCAAATAAAATTGATGCTAAAGAAAGAGTTTCAAATTTTCATGAGATTTATAGAGAATTCATTGAAAATAAAGCATCGGAGCAAGCAAGTCGATGCAGTCAGTGTGGAACTCCTTTTTGCCAAGTGCATTGTCCTTTGCACAACAATATACCAGATTGGTTAAAGCTAACAGCGGAAGGACGATTAGAGGAAGCTTACAGATTATCATCTTCAACAAATTCTATGCCAGAAGTTTGTGGATCTATTTGTCCGCAGGATAGGTTATGTGAAGGAAATTGCGTCATAGAACAATCTGGCCACGGAACGGTTACCATAGGTGCAATTGAAAAATATATTACAAATACTGCTTGGGAAGAGGGATGGGTAGAAACAATCAATCCCAAAAAAGAGTTAACAGAGTCCGTTGGTATTATAGGAGCTGGACCTGCTGGACTTGCTGCAGCTGAACAGCTAAGACAAAAAGGATATCAAGTTACAATATATGATCGTTATGATAGAGCAGGTGGTCTTTTAATTTACGGTATTCCTAATTTTAAGTTAGAAAAAGCTATCGTTGAAAGAAGATCTAAACTTTACAAAGAAAGCGGAATTAAATTTGTACAAAACTTTGAAGTAGGTTCTGATGCTACCCTTGAGGAATTAAAAGAGAAGCACGATGCAATTTTAATTGCAACTGGAGTTTACAAAGCTAGAGAAATCGATGTGCCTGGACAACATTTAAGAAATGTTTTTCCCGCAATGAAATTTTTGACTGCTTCTAATAAAAAAGGATTAGGAGATAAAGTTCCAGAGTTTGATGATGGTACTTTGAATGCCGAAGGAAAAGATGTCGTTGTTATAGGTGGTGGAGATACAGCAATGGATTGTGTTAGAACTGCTATAAGACAAAAAGCTAAATCTGTTTCCTGTTTATACCGAAGAGATAAAAAAAATATGCCAGGATCTGCAAGAGAAGTACTTAATGCAGAGGAAGAAGGAGTAAAATTTATTTGGTTATCAAGCCCAAAAGAATTTATCGGCAAAGATAAAGTAGAAAAAGTTTTATTCGATAAAATGAGGTTAGGTGAACCAGACTCTTCTGGCAGACAATCACCAAAGATTATTGAAGGAGCTACCGAAGAATTGCCTGCTGACCTTGTAATTAAATCTCTAGGATTTGATCCTGAAGAAATACCCACTTTATTTTCTGAGCCAAAACTAGAAGTTTCAAAATGGGGAACAATTAAAATTGACCTAAAAACTATGAGAACAAATATTAGAGGAGTATTTGCAGCTGGAGATATTGTGAGAGGAGCTTCATTGGTAGTTTGGGCTATCAGAGATGGCAGAGATGTTGCGAAACAAATTGATAGTTATCTCAAAATAAAAAGGCATCAAACAGATACTCAGGCAGCATAATGAAAGAAAGATTTTTACAAAATTTAGATTTATTAAAAAAGAACCACATTAATGTTGAGGAGCATGACGCTTGTGGCGTTGGTTTTGTTGTTTCCATGAATGGGAAGCCTAAAAGAGAGGTAATTCTTAATGGAATAAATGCTTTAAAAGCTGTTTGGCACAGAGGAGCTGTCGATGCAGATGGCAAAACTGGAGATGGAGCTGGTTTGCATTTTGAATTTAGTACAGAATTTTTCAAGGATAAAATTGAATCAACTGGGCATGAATTGAAAGAAGATCAAACACTTTGTGTTGGTATGATTTTTTTACCAAGGAATAATTATACAGAGCAAGAACGCTGCCGTACTTTAGTGGAACAAGAATTATTAAAAAATGATTTTTATATATTTGGCTGGAGACAAGTACCAGTAAATGCAAAAGTGCTAGGTCAAAAAGCAAATGATACAAGACCTGAAATTGAACAGTTGTTGTTTGCTACAAGTAAAAATTATTCAGATCAAGAATTAGAAACCGTTTTATATACTGTAAGAAAAAAAATTGAAAAAAGAGCTACAGAAGATCAATTGAGAGAATTTTATATTTGCTCTTTGAGTTCAAAAACAATTATTTATAAAGGAATGTTTCTAGCCCAAAATATTTCTGATTTTTATCCTGATTTTAGTGATGAAAGATTTATTTCAAGATTTGCTATTTTTCATCAAAGATTTTCTACCAATACATTTCCATCTTGGGAGTTAGCACAACCATTTAGAATTATAGCGCATAATGGAGAAATAAATACTCTCAAAGGAAACGTGAATTGGATGAAGACACATGAAGCTGGAATGGAAAGTTCTTTTATCAAAAATATTGATGACTTGAAACCAATTATTAAATCCGGAAATTCTGATACTGCATCATTAGATGCTGCTTTTGAATTGTTAGTTCGAACAGGAAGAACATTGCCGGTAGCTAAAATGATGTTGATCCCAGAAGCGTGGTCTAAAAAAAATAAAATTATACCTAAGGCTCATCGTGACATGTATAATTACTTAAATTCTGTCATTGAGCCGTGGGATGGTCCTGCTGCAATTGCAGCTTGCGATGGAAAGTGGGTTGTTGCAGCTTCTGATCGAAACGGATTACGTCCATTACGTTTTACTATTACCAAAGATAAACTTTTCTTTGCTGGATCAGAGACAGGGATGATACCTGTAGATGAAAATAATATTTCTTT
>JAYONI010000078.1:0-2927 GCA_038121265.1 Candidatus Pelagibacteraceae bacterium
GTTGGCATATCAAAAAAATTAATTATTTTTTTATTTTCAAATACACTAATGGCACCACTAACACCGGGATCAATTCCAAAAACAATCACGCTTGTAGCTCCTGCAGAATAGTTTCATCAACATCAAAATTAGTATAAACATTTTGCACATCCTCATCATCTTCGAGGAGATCAATAAAATGAATAATTTTTTCAAAAGTACTTTTATCAATTGAAATAGTATTTTTGGGCCTCCAAATAATTCCTGCAAAACTCACTTCTTTTATTTTTGTTTCAATAGAAGTTCTTACCTCATTAAAGTTTTCTTTTTTACAAAAGATTTCGTGGTACACTTCTCCGTGAATACAATCATCTGCACCAGCCTCTATAGCTTGCGCAAATATATTTTCTTCAGATATCAATTCTTTTTTAATTTTAATTTGTCCTACTTCTTCAAATTGATAGGATACAGATCCTTCCACGCCCAAAGAGGATCCATTCTTTTCAAAGATAGATCGTAAATTAGTTACTGTTCTATTTTTATTATCTGTTAATGCTTCTATGATAAAAGCAACTCCACCTGGACCAAATCCTTCGTACTGACTTTTTTCATAATTTGAGTCCTCACTTGGTCCTTGCGCTTTTTTAATTGCCCGTAAAATATTATCTTTTGGCATATTAGCCTCTCTTGCAGCTTGCACTGCTGAACGTAAACGAGGATTGAAATCAACTTCTGGCAAACCTAATTTGGCTGATACTGTTATTTCTCTACTTAATTTAGAAAATAATTTTGAGCGTTGCTTATCTGCTTTACCCTTTTTATGCTTAATACCTGCCCAATGGGAATGACCTGCCATGGATATCTTATGTAAATTGTTTTGTTAAGTTTGCACCAATAATAATAGGTTCTATTGCTTTCGCTAGTCCTGTCTTTACATCTCCAATAACTTTAATACCTGAAATAGTTCCTGGACCAGAACCTGGCTGTAAACGCTCCCCCCTAATTCCAGTAAAAAAACGTTTTAATGCAGCATCTCGATCCATGCCAATGATCGTATTGTAATCTCCACACATTCCAGCATCGGTTTGATAGGCTGTTCCACCCTCTAAAATTCTAAAATCCAAGGTTGGTGTATGGGTATGAGTTCCAACAACTAAAGTTGCCTTTCCATCTAAAAAATAACCCATAGCTTGTTTTTCACTAGTAATTTCTGCGTGAATATCAACAAGCAAAAAATCAACCTCTTGCTTTAATCGTATTTGTTTTATTTTTTCTTCAATAAAAGGAAAGACAGGATCTGTTTTTTTCATATAAACATTTCCCATTAAATTCATGACACCAATTTTTAAGTTATTTTTTTCATAAATTTCAAATCCAGATCCAGGCGTTCCCTCTCCCCAATTCCAAGGTCGCAAAAGTCTTTTTTCTTCTCTAATAAAATCCATTGTTTCTTTTTGATCCCAGATATGATTTCCTGAAGTGATCACATCTACTCCAGCTTCATACAGTTCATTGCATATGGCCTGGGTAATTCCAAAACCTCCTGCAGAATTTTCTCCATTGGCGATTACAAAATCAATCTGATGTTTTTTAATTAAATCAGGAAGTGTTTGGATAACGATATTTCTTCCTGACCTTCCCATGATGTCACCTAAAAATAAAAAATTCATTAAATAGTTTGCAATCCTTTTTCTGTAATCATTCCCTTTAATGGAACATCCTGATTATTAATAGGAATTTTTTTGCAAAATTGAAAAGAAAAAGCAACTCCATAACTTAAATATTTTTTATTTTTTGAAAGATAATGATCGTAATATCCCCTGCCATAACCTAAACGATTATATCCACTGTCATAAGCTAATAATGGAGTTAAAAATAAATGAGGAACAATTTTTTTTGCTGATGCAGAAGGTTCAACAATCCCAAAACGATTAACATACAAGGGGTCATGCTTGTTCCAAATTCTAAATTCCATTAAATTTTTTTTTAAAATTCTTGGTAGTGCAATTTTCACTTTTTGTTTAAGTCTTTCTAATACAGGACTAAGATCTAATTCACTATTAATCGAATAATAAGCGCCAATAATTTTTATTTTTCTTTGTTTAATAATTTTAACTAAATCTAAATAAATTTGATTAATTTGTTTAGGTGTTAAATGAAAATGGCGTTTGTTTCTTATCGCAAGAAACTTCTTTCTTAATTTATTTTTCATTCCTATTAGCTAGCTTTAGAAAGAAAATTATCAATAGAACTACTAACTTTGTTTAAAACCTCTGAATAACTTGATTCATTTTGCTCAATCATGATTTTTAACTTCGCCAACTCCTCGTTTAAGTTTCTAACTTCTCTATCTCGATCATCTTTATACTGAATAGAAAGATCTTTTATTTCTTTAAACTTTTCTTCCAATACTTTGTTATGTTTTTTTAATTTTTGCATCGTTTCTTTAATCGAAAACATTTCATCCATAGTTTGGATAGCAGTAATAAGTAGTAATTTTCCTTCTCCTAAATTACCCAAATCACTTTTTAGTTTTTCAAATTTTTTATTTAATTCATTTGTAAGCTTTTCTAATTCTTTCTCCTGACCATCTTCACAAGCCAACAAATAATCTCGAGAATTAAATTTAACGTTTACATTTACCATTCTTGTCCATCCTCAAAAGCATCTGCTTCTCTAGTTAGTTCATCGATTTTTTTTGAAACTTCAGTTTTTTTTTCTTCAGCTTTTATAAGTTTGTATCTTGATATTTCCAATTCTTTTTCCATCTCTTGAATTTCGTGTTTTAATTTTTGATTTTCAACTTCAATCATCTCAATTTTACTTTTTAGATCATTGTTAGACTGGTCTTCTACATTCACCTTGTCTTCTAAATTTTTCAAATTTTCTTTTAAAAGTAAATTGTCACTCTCCAGTGTGGATAACTTTGATTGAAGAGACAGTTTTTC
>JAYONI010000079.1:0-2877 GCA_038121265.1 Candidatus Pelagibacteraceae bacterium
GATGAAAAATTTGAGGAAGTTATTCAATATATAGAATACTTAAAACAAAATCCTACTTGATAGCTTGTACTTCATAACGCCACGTACCTTTTTGATTCAATACCTGTTTTACAATAGTAAAATCTTTTTCTCTAAACCAAACTTGTGTATTTAAGTCTGTTCCTTGAATATCAAACACCAAGCTTTCTGTTTTCACTTTATTTACTTCCATTGTTTCCTTGCGTAGAAAACTAACTTTTTGATCTTTAATTTTACAAGATATTCCTGATATTTGAGTAGTTTTTTTTAAGATTTCATGATTCCAGTAAGATGAGATAGCAAAATCTTTTTCCAAAACACCTTTAAAATTAGTACCATCAATTACATACTGATTGTTTTTTTGTTTTTTTATTTTGCAATATTTTATTTTTTTATTGTCTGATGTTTCAGAAACAAACTCAAACAAAGAACCTTCCTTATCGTATACCTCTGTTCCTTGAGAAAAATAATCATAGAAAGAGATACCAAGTTTTTTAATATTAAATTTAATTTCATTTTGAACGGTTAAAACTCCATTATTTCTTGAAAAAATAATATTATGATAACCGACTTTTTGGTCATTCCTAAAAATATCAAATTTAATCTCATTCAACTTTGCATAATGCTGAACATGGGCGGACGTTTTGCATGTCATGAAAAATAGGAAAAATATAAATGAGTAAATTAATTTGTTCATTTTTTTAAAAAATTGATAACATGCTTTTAAATATGAAAAAAATTAAAAGCAAATCTAGAAGAAAGTTTATACAAAATACCGCAGGACTTGCTTTGGCAACTTCTATGCTTCCATCCATAAATTTATATGCAGCTAGACCCTACCATCATTTGCCAAATGGTACTTTTCAAAATGTTGAAGGTAGTCCACAACGCACTGGGAAAAGCAAATGGTCTTACTTTACTTTTTATAAAGAGAAGAAAAAAATAAAAATTAACATTCCAAAAGATCACATCATTCCAGAACAAGAAGTGCTACAACAAATTAAACAATTAAAAAACACTGATTACATAGGATGGATTGGTCATGCTACTTTTTTAATCAAACTTGGTTCCACAACAATTATCACTGATCCTTTGTTTTCTAAAAATGCTGGACCTTTAAAATTAGGACCACAAAGATATGTGGATCCCGCTATTGCTCTTAAAAATTTACCAAAAATAGATTTATTTTTGCAAACACATAATCATTATGATCATTTAGATCTGTCCACTATCAAAAATTTTCCTCATAAGAAATCAACTGTGCTAGCGCCATTAAAAGTGGGAAATTATTTTACTGAAAATCAATTCGCCAATGTGCAAGAGTTGGACTGGTATCAAAAAACAACAATCAATGACATTACCTTAACTTTTTTACCAGCTATTCATTGGTCTAAGCGTAGCTTAACCGATACAAATAAAACTTTATGGGGAAGTTATTTAATTGAATACAAAGGAAAAAAATTATTTTTTTCCTGTGATACTGGATATGGAAATTTATATAAAACATTAGGAAACCAGATTGGTCCTATTGATTTATTATTTGTTAATATTGGAGCTTATGATTTTAGACCCATGTTTGATAAGTCTATTTTTCACGCAACTCCAGAAGAGGCACTGCAAATTGGAAAGGACCTTAAAGCTAAAAAGATTATTGGAATGCATTGGGGAACAATTATATTATCTCTAGAAAATCCATTTGAACCGCCTGTTCGGTTTAAAAATGCCGCTAAACAATATGGCTATGCCAAAAAAGAAGCTGTAACATTTAAAATTGGTGAAATTAAAAAATTATCAACTTTAATCTGATGAATGATCTTTTTTCATCTCCTTGCAGTATGGAAGAAATATTAACTGAAAGTCAAATTATAGAAAAATGTTTACAAAGCTGTAAAGCTATTGCTTTGGTAGGCGCAAGCCCTAAATCAGAATTAGCTTCTAATGAAGTCATGGATTATCTGATAAAAAATAATTACAAAGTGTATCCTATTAATCCAAAGTATAAGGGGCAGTTTATTCTTGGCCAATTGGTTTATCCAGATATCATAAGCATACCTGAAAGTATTGATATGGTGGATGTGTTTCGTCCTTCACCTGAAGCTGTCGAAATTACTAAACAAGCAATTGAAAAAAAAGTGACATACATATGGTTGCAACTAGGTATTGAAAATGAAGAAGCAAAAAAAATTGCCGAAGCAAATGGAATAACTATGATTATGAATCGATGTACATTAATTGAACATAAAAAAATATTAAATAAATAGATCCCGTAGTTCAACTGGATAGAATATCGGTTTCCTAAACTGAGGGTTGGGGGTTCGATTCCCTCCGGGATCACCAAAAAAATATGAGTGAAAATTTAACTAAACTTAATCAAACAATCATTCAATGCAAACAATGCCCAAGGCTAGTTCAATTTATTAAAAAAATTGCTACTGAAAAAAGAAAGCAATATGTAAATGAAACCTATTGGGCAAAACCAATCACAGGACATGGAGATCCCAAAGCTCAAATACTATTTGTAGGTCTTGCACCTGCTGCACATGGTGGAACAAGAACTGGTAGAGTGTTTACTGGAGATGCATCCTCCACTTTTTTATTTCAATGCCTCTATAAAGCTAAATTGTGCAATCAACCTACTTCTGTAGCTAGAACAGATGGCCTAAAACTCTATCATTCCTATATTACTACTGCTTTAAAATGCGTACCCCCTCAAGATAAACCTACAAGCACTGAATTAAATAACTGCTCTAGTTATTTTCAAAAAGAAATTTCTTATCTAACTAATTTGAAAATGATTATTGCGCTCGGGAAAATTGCTTTTGATGCTTGTATTAAATTTTATAAAAACAAATACGATCT
>JAYONI010000080.1:0-2797 GCA_038121265.1 Candidatus Pelagibacteraceae bacterium
AAATTCATAAAATTTTAACTTATGTAATAGCAGGACAGATGATTAAATTTGGAAATTATTCATGCTTATCCAAAAAAGCTACAAAACAGATAATCTCGGATGGATCTATTTGGCTTAGCTATTCTGGATCTGTCACAAAAAATAGTTTGTCTTTGCAGCCCGTAAGTTTTTTTGATTCATTTAGAGGCTCTCGTTATTCTGGACCATCTAAAATGAGCTTCATGAATCTAGTTAAGCACTCTTTAAATATTTCAGCAGTTTTTAAAGAAGTTGTATTTATTCGATCTTCTATTTTAGTTATGATCTTTAGTCTTTTTGCTTATTTTTTTTCACCTTATTTTTTAGTTTTGGCAGCAGCTACCTGGATATTTATTTTGTTTATTTTTTTTCTAGCCAGAAATGATGATATTAAAAAACTAAACAATAGTGAAAATAATATTAAAGAATTAACCACTATTTACAGTAGGTAAGTATTTAAAATCAGATGTATCTATTCTTGAAGAATAACTTCTTCTCATTTTCCAACTTCCTCCAAATCCTGCATCACCAACTGATATGAAGTTTCTTCCAAACTTTAAATTAGCATCATCTAAAATTTTCATTAGTTTTCCTGATTTTTCTGAATTTTTAATAGAAAAAAGATTGGCTTGATAATTTTCTTTATTTTGCAATCCTAAAAAAAGAACTCCTGCTTTTTGATATTTGCGTCCTCCAATAAATATTTCAGACAAAGCCTTTAAGCAGATATCCAATAATACAAAGCTATCATCTGTAGCTATTGGTAAATCAACTTTTTTTGATAAAGAAATAAAATTACTCTGATCAAATGGGCTGGTTTTAATAAAAATAACAACTGACTTAACCAGCTGTTGGTCTTGTCTAATTTTTTCAGCTGCGTTTAAACAATGAGAAGTAATAGACTGCTCTAACTCCTGTAATGTTTCAACTTTTTTACCAAAAGACCTTGATACACAACAACTTTTTCTTGGCGCATTTTCCCCGTCGCTAAAGTCAATACAGCTTATGCCATTGAGTTCAGTAACTGTTTTTAAACCAATAATATTTGTATTTTTTCTTATCCATGTAGTATTCTTACTTTTTAATTCATAGCCATTATTGATATTATTTTTTTTATATAATTTTGAAAGCTGACTTCCTACACCCCAAATATCTCTTATATCTATTGCTTGTAAAATATGATCTATTTCATCATTTGATTTAGTAACTAAATTCTCTACTCCATTATTTTTTTTCTTAGCTAGAAGATTTGCAACTTTTGCTAATGTTTTTGTAGATGCTACACCTATACTCACAGGTATTCCTGTATACTGATAAATAATTTTTTTCATTTCCGTAATATAATCATTTATATTTTCTATAATCATGTCTGTTAAATCTAAAAAAGCTTCATCAATTGAATAATATTCAATCCGTGAAGAAAATTTTTTTAGAACAGTCATTACTCTTCTAGAAATATCACCATAAAGAGCATAGTTAGATGAAAATACTGCTACATTATTTTTTTTCACTAAATGCTTAACTTTAAAATAAGGCTCTCCCATTTTAATCCCAATTTGCTTAGCTTCAGTAGACCGTGAAATAACACAGCCATCATTATTAGATAAAACAACAACAGGTAAATTTTTTATTTTTGGATTAAACAATCTTTCACAAGAAACATAAAAAGAATTGCAATCTACTAAAGCTATTATTTTTTTTTTATTACACTTTGTGTATAACATAGCTCACTACTCCCCATAGCTGGGTATCCAAACAAGAATCTATTTCCAAATAATCTAAAAAATTATTTTTTGTAGAGCAGATAAAATATTTATTATTTTTTTGTATAATTTTTTTTACTACTAGCTCTCCTTCAAAATTCA
This sequence comes from Candidatus Pelagibacteraceae bacterium, assembly GCA_038121265.1. Taxonomy (GTDB): domain Bacteria; phylum Pseudomonadota; class Alphaproteobacteria; order Pelagibacterales; family Pelagibacteraceae; genus IMCC9063. The sequence continues at coordinate 1,884 of JAYONI010000080.1, forward strand.
AAACTGCTATAGAATTTGATTTTAGTTTCAAACTGCGATCAACAATAAGAACATCTCCTTCTGTAATTTTATGCTCAATCATTGAATTACCCTGCACTCTAATTAAAAAAGTAGAAGACGGGTTTTTAATAAGCTCATCATTTAAATTAATAGGTTCTTCAATGTAATCAGTTGCGGGAGAAGGAAATCCTGCGCTTACTTTTTGTAAAATTAAAGGTAATGTATCTTTCATTTATGTTCTTATTTTGTTCTTTCTATAAAAACATATACACTTAATCAGGTTGTATTTTGAGTCCAAATTAGATTCATTAATGAATCAAAGAGAGAACATCGTAACTAGATATTGTAGGTTTGTGGATAAAAAACTCTAGAGACTATTTGATGCCAAGTCTTTTATGAATATCGCTTGAGGAAGTCGTGAACCTGAACACATATTTTTCATCAGGTCTTGCTCTTTTAAAACATTCTTGTGCTGCTAAAGCACCCTCATGAAAACCACACAAAATTAATTTAAGTTTTCCTGGATAAGTACAAATATCACCAATAGCAAAAATGCCCTTTTCATTAGTTTCAAAATTTTCCGTATTAACAACAATTGTTTTTTTATCCAAGTTTAAACCCCAGTTTAGAATAGGACCTAATTCCATCTTAAGGCCAAAAAAAGCCAAGACTGAATCAACGTTAATTTCTTTTATTTCTTTATCATTGTTCTCGATAACAACTTTTTCAATCATGTCTGTTCCAAGAAAATTTTTAGGTTGAAAATTAGTTAATATTTCTATTTTTCCTGTCTTTGCAATTTCTCTCATTTGATCTACTGTATGTTGTGCAGCCCTAAAATCATCTCGACGATGAACTAAGTAGATTTTTTTAGCAATTTTAGAAAGTTCAACTGCCCAATCTAAAGCTGAGTC
>JAYONI010000081.1:0-2611 GCA_038121265.1 Candidatus Pelagibacteraceae bacterium
GAAAAATTTGTTCAAATGGAATACAGATTATTAAAATATATTATGAATCCAGCTATGATTATTTCTTGGATACTGGGCATTGGATTAATTCATTCATTAGGCAATGATGCTTTTGCTCAGCTTTGGCTGCAGTTAAAATTATTTTTAGTTTTATTAATGTCAGGATTTCACGGTTATCTTGGCGTTTGTAGAAAAAAATTTGAAAGCAACACAAACACAAAATCAGAAAAATTTTATAGAATTATTAATGAAGTACCGACAGTGCTCATGATTATAATTGTATTTCTTGTCGTTTTTAAACCCATCTAAGCTTGCAAAAATTTAAATATCGAATATAAATTACGTAAGTATCCAAATTAACTTCCTTTAATGAACCTCCAAGAACTAAAAGATAAATCACCAGCAGATTTAATACTAGAAGCGGAAAAGCTTGGTATTGAAAATCCTAGCACCATGAGAAAGCAAGAAATTTTATTTGCTATTCTTAAAAAGTTTGCTGAAAAAAACGAACAAATAACAGCAAGCGGAGTGTTAGAAACATTGCAAGATGGATTTGGTTTTTTAAGAGCAATGGAATCTAATTATTTACCAGGTCCAGATGATATTTATGTTAGCCCAAGTCAAATAAGAAGATTTGGATTAAGAAAGGGAGATACAGTGGAAGGAGAAATTAGAGCTCCCAAAGAACAAGAAAGATATTTTGCTCTTTTAAAAGTTAATAAAATTAATTTTGAAGATCCTGAAAAAACAAAAAATAAAATTAACTTTGATAACTTAACACCCTTATATCCTCAGGAAAAAATTAAATTAGAAATAGAAAGCACTAAGATTGAAAAAAAAGCAGACGTCACTGCAAGATTAATCGATTTGGTAGCTCCTATTGGTAAAGGACAACGATCTCTTATTGTGTCGCCACCACGAACAGGTAAGACAGTAGTGTTACAGAATATAGCTCATTCCATAACTACCAATCATCCCGAAGTTTATTTAATTGTTTTATTGATTGATGAAAGACCCGAAGAGGTAACAGATATGCAAAGATCTGTCAGGGGAGAGGTTGTTAGCTCGACATTTGATGAACCAGCAATGCGCCACGTTCAGGTAGCCGAGATGGTTATTGAAAAAGCCAAACGTTTAGCAGAGCACAAAAAAGATGTTGTGATCCTTTTAGATTCCATCACGCGATTAGGAAGAGCATATAATGCCGTTGTTCCAAGCTCAGGAAAAGTATTAACCGGAGGTGTAGATGCAAATGCATTACAAAGACCAAAAAGATTCTTTGGTGCTGCAAGAAATATTGAAGAGGGTGGGTCGTTAACAATTATTTCAACTGCTTTAATTGAAACTGGATCAAGAATGGACGAAGTTATTTTTGAAGAATTTAAAGGAACAGGTAACTCGGAAGTAATTATGGATAGAAAAGTTGCAGACAAAAGAATTTATCCAGCAATTGATATTACTAAGTCTGGAACGAGAAAAGAAGAATTGCTTTTAACCAAAGATGAATTGCAAAAAATGAATGTGTTAAGACGAATTATAAATCCTATGGGAACAATGGATGCAGTTGAATTTTTAATTGGTAAATTGAGAGAGACAAAAAATAATGCAGAGTTTTTTGACTCGATGAATAAAGGTTAATTATTCTTTAATTTTTCTAGCTTCATCAGGAAGCATGATCGGAATTCCATCTTTTACTGGATAAGCCAAGCCAGATTTTTTAGCAATCAATTCATTATTATCTTGATCATACATTAATTTTTCTTTTGATAGTGGACAGACGAGCATTGATAATAAATGTTTATTTAATTCCATTTAATGAATATTTTTTTGCGAGTTGGATTGATTACTTAATATATAAAAATTAATAATTTGATTTAGAATATTATTTCTTTCTTCCAGAGTTGTTGTTTCAAGCAATCTTTGTTTTTCTCCTGTCGTAAAAGGACAAATCATTGCTAAAGAATTAATCAATTGATCTGGCTTAACTTTTTCAACAACTTGCCAATCTGTAGATAGTTGAAACATCTTAAAAAATTTTTTTGTTTTATCTATTAATTCAAGTAAATTTTTTTGATCAATTGTATTTTCTTCCTCTTCTATATCAGTAGAAAAATCCTCATAAGAAACTTCAAAAGTTCTATATAGTTTATCATTATTAATTTCTTTGATGACTTTGAAACGAGTAACTCCTTTTAAGCTAATCAAATATCTCCCGTCTTTTGTTTCAGAATAACTTTCTACTTTGCCCAAACAACCTACTTCAAAAATGCGAGGTTTGACTGGATCGATGGTTTGAAGATTGGGCTGAGCCATACCAATTAACTTGCTGTTTTTAAGAGCATCTTCTGTCATCTGTTTGTATCGTGGTTCAAAAATATTGAGAGGCAGAACTGTATTAGGAAAAAAAATTGCGTTAGAAAGTGGAAATATTGGAATTTCTTTTGGTATATCTTTTAAATTTATTTTCTCTTTTTTCATATCTTGATTTTTATATTGAAAACATATCTTATAAATAATAATTTAACATAAATTAATAAGCGGGTGTAGCTCAGTGGTAGAGCGAATCGTTGCCAACGATTAGGTCGTGGGTTCAATTCCCTTCACCCGCTCC
>JAYONI010000082.1:0-2591 GCA_038121265.1 Candidatus Pelagibacteraceae bacterium
GGAGCTTATCAAGTGAATGTAGATAATAAAAATCTAATTACATTTATTGATACACCTGGTCATGCTGCATTTACAGAGATGAGAGCAAGAGGATCTAAAATTACTGATATTGTTATTTTAGTTGTTGCAGCAAATGATGGAATCAAGCCTCAAACTATTGAAGCTATTCAACATGCAAAAGCTGCTCAAGTTCCAATTATTGTTGCAATCAATAAATGTGATTTACCAGGAGCAGATCCTGCGAAAGTTAAAAATCAATTATTAGAACATGAACTTATTGTTGAGGAAATGGGCGGAGATGTATTGAGCGCTGAAATTTCAGCTCTAAAAAAACAAAATTTAGATAAGTTAAAAGAACAAATTATTCTTCAGGCAGAAATTTTAGATTTAAAATCAAATCCAAAATTATCAGCAGCTGGCGTTGTGGTTGAATCAAAACTAGACAAAGGTCGAGGTCCTTTATCAACTGTTTTAATTACTAAAGGTACATTAAGAAAAGGAGATTTGTTTGTTAGTGGTGCAACAAGTGGAAAAGTTAGAGCTATTTATGACTATAATGGAAAACTTATTAATGAAGCTACACCTTCTACACCAGTAGAAATTATTGGTTTTCAAGGGATACCCAATGCTGGAGATGATTTTGTAGTTGTGGAAGATGATTCAAAAGCTGAAGAAATTGTTGAATTTAGAAAACAAGAATTAAAAGATAAGAAAATTGCAGCTACGAAGAAAAACGATATTTTTGGAGAGGCCGCACCAGATGAAAATTATAACATCATTTTAAAAACAGATGTAAATGGTTCTCTAGAGGCTTTGTCCAACGCAATTGAAAAAATTCAAGTTGAAAATATTAAGCCAAAAATAATTTTATCAGCCGTAGGCCCTATTACGGAGACAGATGTTACGTTAGCTAAGGCATCAAAAGCAATTTTGCTTGGATTTAATATTAGACCGAATAAGGAGGCAAAAGAATTAGCCAGAAGTTATAAATTAGAAATTTTATATTTTAATATTATTTATGAAGCACTTGATCATATCACAAAAAAAATATCAGGATTGCTTGCTCCAGAAACTACAGAGGAAGCCCAAGGTACTTGTCAGGTACTAGAAGTATTTAATGTTTCTAAAGCTGGAAAAGTGGCAGGTGTTAAGGTTTTAGACGGAGAAATTAGAAATAATTCTGAGTTAAGATTAGTTCGTGATGGAGCTGTAGTATTCACGGGAAGAGTTGGTAGTTTATTTAGAGAAAAAAATGAAGCAAAAGAAGTGAAAGCAGGTTTAGAATGTGGAGTATCGATTAGAGATTTTAATGATATTAAAAAAGGAGATATCATAGAAGCCTTTAAAACTAATACCACTGAAAGAGAAGTGTAATGGACTATGAAAATACCTCTAAACCATTAACTCAAAGACAGTTAAAAGTAGGTGAAACATTAAAAAAAATTATTGCTAATCTTTTTATTAAAGATCAGATCGTTTTGCCTGAAATTTCATCTCGCGCTATCACCATCACTGAAGTCAGAGTGAGTCCAGATTTAAGACATGCAAAAGTTTATTTCTTACCGCTTGCTGGCGAAAAGTCAGAATTAGCTTTAGAAATTTTAAATCAGTTTGCATATGAGGTAAAAAAAAAAGTGAGAGCATCTTGGACTGCAAAGTTTTTACCTAATTTACGGTTTGTCTTAGATCAGTCTTTTGATTATGCAGAAAAAATTGAAAAAATTATCATTGCCAATACGGAAGACAAATAATGAACGGCTGGATCAATATTTATAAACCAAAAGGTTATACTTCAACGTATTGCTTAAATGTTTTAAAATCAAAATTTAAATTAAAAAAAATTGGACATGCAGGAACACTAGACCCACTTGCGGAAGGCATTTTACCTGTAGCAATTGGTGAAGCCACTAAGTCAATTCCATATTTATCCGAAACAAAAAAAACTTATTTTTTTGAAGCTACTTGGGGAAAAGAAACATCTACCTTGGATGAAGAGGGAGAAACTATTCATTCATCAGATATTGTACCAAATAAAGAAAGTATAGAAAAAATAATTAAACAATGGATTGGCGAAACAGAGCAAATGCCACCACAATATTCTGCAAAAAAAATTAATGGAGAAAGATCTTATAATTTAGCCAGAAAAAATATTCATGTTGAACTAAAAAAACAAAAAATCAAAATTTATAATATTCGTGTTGTTCATCATGAAATGAACAAAACTTCTTTTTTTGTTACTTGTGGCAATGGAACGTATGTCAGAAGTTTAATTAGAGATATTGCTTATGCTTTACATACATTTGGTTATGCATCTAAAATTGTACGTTATCGTTATGGTCAATTTTCTCAAAAAACCTCTTTAAATATGGATTTTATTGTAAAAAATATGAAAAAAGAGGAGTTGAGCAAATACTTACTTGAAATTAATAAAGTTTTAATACATATACCTTCCATAAATTTAGAAGATAAAAGAATTAAGCTTATTAAAAACGGAATGAAAGTAAGCATGTTGGAAGAGTTTGGAGAAATTGATCTAAAGAAGTTAATAGCCCAAAATCAAAACCAGGTACTCGCATTCGGAGAATTAAAAT
>JAYONI010000083.1:0-2472 GCA_038121265.1 Candidatus Pelagibacteraceae bacterium
ATATCAATATTCATTGCTGCAATAGATATCGAAAAAATAGGCATCATGATTAAAATAAGAGAAAGTGTTTCCATAATAAAACCAAGAATAAGCAGCGTTATACAAACCACTAATATAAACATGCCTCGCTCATCAATGGTACTTACAATCATTGCTGAAATGTCTTGGGGTATTCGATAAAGAGAAATTGCTTTTCCGAAAATTTTTGCTCCAGCAATAATAATAAAAATAGTAACTGTAGTCTTCATGGTTTCAAGACCTGCATCGATGAAACCTTTAAAATCTAAACGCTTTTTAATAACAACATAAATTAATGAAATCATAAACCCTACACCGCCTGCCTCCGTTGGAGTATAAATTCCTGCATAAATTCCACCCAACATCACAAAGGCCATCAAAAGTATTGGAAGACCTTTTTTGGTGTGAAAAACTCTTTCCTCTAATGTGCTTCTAATATTTTGAACTTCTTTATTAAAAAAAATTACATAAAAGATTGAAAATAAAATAAAAAAGATAGAGAGCAAAATACCTGGACCAATACCTGCTAAAAACATACTTAAAACTGACTCTTCAGCAACGAAAGCATATACAATCATAGGAATAGATGGTGGAATCAAAATACCAAGAGTTCCACCAGCTGCCAAAATACCTAGAGTAAAATTACGATGGTATCCTCTTTTGATCATAGCTGGAAAAGCAACTGTTGAAATGGTTGCGGCTGTGGCAACAGAAGATCCAGAGATAGCGGCAAAAATTGCACAAGAAAGTACAGTTGCAACTGCTAAACCAGCAGGAAAATGACCAACCCAACTTTGTGCAAAATTAAATAAATCTTCTCCAATTCCAGCTTTTAATAAAATATTCGACATCATCAAAAACATTGGAACGGACAACAAAACAAAATTATCACCTACACTGTAAAATGTTTGAGGTAACATTAGAGGAGAAATGTCTCCTAACAACATGAGTGATAAACCAATTGTGCCTAGTGCAAATGCAATCGGTATTCCTAAAAATAAAATTGAAAATAAAGCTATTAAGATTAGAGCTGTAGTCATTTTTTAAAAAAATCAATTGTGTATTTAAAGAATTCGATCGTCACTCTAAGTAGTAAAAAACCAAAACAAACTGGTATCGCAAATTCAGTTAAAAATGCTGGTAGATCTAGAATACTAGAGCTTGTTCTTCCTACTTTGTAGGAGTCATAGGCAATCAACCAGCCATAATAGGTAACAAAAAAACAAAAAAACATAACAAAGATAAAAGAAATATAATCTAACAATTTTTTTCCTTTTTCACTCACCATGTCATAAATGAATGTAATCCGAATAAAATCTTTTTTGTGAAAAGAATAAGTTAAGGCTAAGTAGGTTGCCCAAATCTGTAAAAATCTTGACATTTCATTCACCCAAATAGTTGGAGAATTAAAAATATATCTCATGACAACTTCATACGTAACAATAAAGCCTATACAAATGAACAAGCCTGATGCCAGATATCCAAGATATTTAATTATGTTGTCCAAGATAAAAAATTCCCCACCATATTTTTTGTATGGTGGGGAAAAAATTAAGTTTTAAAGTTTTTCTGCTAATTTAATTAGCTTCTCTCCAATGCCACCTTTGCCACCTGTTTTTTTGATGTAATCATCATAAACACTCGCAGAGGCTTTTTTGAATGCTGCAACTTCAGCTTTTGAAAGATTTACAATTTTCATTTTGTTGTCTTTCGCAGCTTGGAAAGCACCAGCTTCAATTTTAGCCATTTCATCTCTCACAGCTTTTTCAGCTATTAATGAAGCTTCCTGGATAGCTTTTTTTTGTTTAGCATTGAGTGAATTGAACCATTTAGTGTTTGTAACTAACAAGAACTCGATATCCGCATGGTTAGTAACTGTAATTGTATCCATTACTTGCCATAACTTTCTAGATTTTACTCCTGATACTCCTGTCATACCTGCATCAACAGTTCCTCTTTGATAAGCAAGATACTGCTCAGATCCTGAAACCATTGTAGGTTTACCGCCCAAAGACGATACAAACGAACCTAAAGTTTTACCAAATACTCTGACTTTTTTATCTTTAAAATCTTGTGGCGATTTCATAGCTTGACCTTTAGAAAGCATGATAGCTCCACCGTATGCTTGATAGTAAAGTACTGTACCACCTGTTTTTGCAATAGCTGGGTCTAATACTTTTCTTATAGAAGAACCTGGAGCAGTTGCTTTTTTAACTTTCTTTTCTGAGTCAAATAAGAAAGGTAAGTAAAAAATATCTACTTCTGGATTTGTTCCAGCATAACGTGTGATTGATGCCACACCTGCTTCGATAGCGCCAGATCCGACTGCCTGTGGAACTTCGCTGTCTTTATATAATTGCGCAGAATCATAAATTTCAACTTTTATGTCTGATCTTTTTTCAACTTCCTTTTTAAATACTAACAAATTTTGTCCTAAGTGAGCTTTTAAAGGTA
>JAYONI010000084.1:0-2466 GCA_038121265.1 Candidatus Pelagibacteraceae bacterium
TCATTTGTAATTTTTCCTTTATCAGAAGTTAAAAAATTAAATACCTTGGTGATAATTTCCGTATGCTCATTATAGGAACTTTTTGTAAAATCAGGTATTTGGCAACATTCCCAGAGTGTTGAAATTACAAAAGAATTATTTTCGATTTTTATATTTGAATTTTCAGACACTAAAAACCTAAAAATATTTTCATCTATTAAGTCTTTATTTCGTAAAAGATTTGATAAGGGAGATTTTAAGTTTAAACTTTGTAAAAAATTATTTTGACTAGAAAAATCTAATCCTGAATTTCGCCAATATATATTTATCACACTATCAAATTTATGATTTTCTAATTTTTCAATTTGTTCATTTGATAATGTTTCACAACTACCTGTAACACCAAAAGTCCCATTGTTAGTGTAGCGTCCAGCTCTTCCACTGATTTGACCAATTTCAGTATTACGTAAGTTTCGCATTTGTTTGCCATCAAATTTTCTCAAACTGTTAAAACTAACATGGTCAATATCCATATTAATTCCCATACCGATAGCATCCGTTGCAACTAAAAAATCAACATCTCCAGATTGGTATAAGCCTACCTGTGCATTTCTTGTTTTTGGACTTAGTGAACCCATAACAATTGCGGCACCACCTCTTTGTCTCCGAATGAATTCAGCTAAAGCATAAACCTCATCAACTGAAAAAGCGACGATAGCACTTCTTGGCTGAATTCTAGAAATTTTTTTATGTCCGGTATAAGTTAATTTTGAAAGCCTATCTCTATAAATAAATTCGCAACTTGGAACTAATTCAGAAATAATATTTTTCATTGTATCAGCTCCGAGGAACATTGTAAGCTTGTCCCCTCTGTAATTTAATAACCGGTCAGTAAAAATATGTCCACGTTCAGGATCTGCACACATTTGAATTTCATCAACTGCAACAAATTCAAAATTTATATCAAGCGGCATAGACTCAACAGTGCACAAGTAATAATTTGCTGTTGGAGGAATAATTTTTTCTTCGCCCGTTATTAAAGCAACACGACCAGCACCAAGTTTTGCTACACATTTGTCGTACACTTCTCTTGCAAGCAACCTTAATGGAAATCCTATCACTCCAGTTTCAAATTCAAGCATCCTCTCAACTGCCAAATGGGTTTTGCCGGTATTTGTGGGACCTAGAACAGCGATTATTTGTTGATTCATCATTTATGGTATTAAATTTTTTGACCCACTATATTTAGGAATGAGCTTAGAACAAACTAGGCATAAAATGTGACCGAATCAATAGAAAAAATGTTCCACTTTTAAGTGAACTTGGTTCTTTTTTGCTGTTTTAATTTTTGTATTAATTTTTTTTTATTAAAAAATCTTTTTTTTCAAAAATCTCATCTGAATTTTTAATATAAATATTTGTTACTTCAGCAGATACGGGACCTAAAAAACACTTAGTAATTATTTTTTTAAACACCTCATCAGGTATATGGTAAAAAAAAGCTTCAACATTTCCATCTTGTAAATTCTTTACCCAGCCAAAAACTTTATTCTCATTACAGATTTTTTGTAACCAATAACGATATCCGACCCCTTGTACTTTTCCTGAAATGATAATTTTTTTGGAAATCAATTTTCTAGCTATGGTCTTTTAATTGACAAAAGTTTTAAGTTAGATTTTTTTTTAATTGTATTTATAGTTTGAAGGATTGTCATAATGACAACTTTCTTTTTAGGACCAAAAGCATGAATTAATTTTGTTTTACTAATAGCAATAGCAACATGTCCTTTCCAAAATAATAAATCACCTTTTTGGATATTATTAATTGATATTTTTTTTTTAAAGAATTTTTGCTGATCTTTACTATCTCTTGGACATCTTAAATTAGCACTTTTCATTAATTCTTGCACAAGACCAGAGCAATCAATACCTTTAATAGAGTTTCCTCCCCAAAGATATTTGGTATGTAAAAAATGTTTATAATTTTTTAAAAAATTAAAACTACTTTTAATTTGCTCAGTATCTTTTTTTTGTATCCAATATTTATCTTCTTTTATAAATTGTCCTTGCTGTTGGGTTAGAGTAATTTTTGAATTAAATAAAAGTTTTTTTGCAGTTTTACTTTTTATATTTGGCTTAAGATACAAGGATGCTTCTTTTGATTTAATTTTATGCGTTTTTTTTTTATTAGAATGAGAAAACAAATTAAGCTTTGCATATCCCTGATAACGATCATGGATGGAATATCCTTGTAAGAAACCATTTGTTTTATTTTTTGCACAAAATTTTTCACCATAAAGAATTTGTGAAATAACTTCTGATTTTATGTTGGGTTTTTTATAAATATTAATAACTGGCTGATTGCAGGTATAAATTTTATTCATTAGTTTTTAATTTGGTTTTTTGAATTATGAACACAGTTAGTAATGGCATAATTAAAGTTATGATCATAACAACAATCATTAATATTCCAAGTTCAGAATAATC
>JAYONI010000085.1:0-2448 GCA_038121265.1 Candidatus Pelagibacteraceae bacterium
TTTTTTTTGCTTTAATTTCGCTATTGTTTTCCATCGCAATAAAAGTATTTTTCCTTTTATAATGAATATTGAAATAAAAATCAGTAAAAAACCAATTGACTATCAATCAGCTATAAATTTTTTAGAAAAAAGAGTTGAAGAAGTCTATAACAATAAAGCCAGAGAGCTTATTTGGATTCTAGAACATCAAAATACATATACATGTGGTATTAGTGGAAAACCTGAGGAACTACTAAAAAAAAATATAATACCAGTTATTCAAACAAATAGAGGTGGTAAATGGACCTATCACGGAAAAGGGCAAAAAATTGTTTATATAGTTTTAAATTTGAACAGTCGTGGAAAAGCTATAAAAAAATTAATAAGAAGTTTGGAAGAATGGATCGTTTCAATTTTAAATTATTATGAAATAAAATCATTTGCAGACTCAAAAAATATTGGGATATGGGTGAGTAAAAATAAACAAGAATATAAAATTGCTGCAATCGGAGTGAAAGTTAAAAAATGGGTGGCCTATCATGGTTTCTCATTAAATCTAGATGTAGATAAAAATTATTACAAAGGAATAGTTCCATGTGGAATTACCGATAAAGGAATTATTAATTTTTCTGATATGCAAAAAATTCCCAATGATCAAGAATTGAACTCAATTATCATTGAAAAATTTAAAGAAATTTTTAAAGGTTAATTTTTTTCAAAAAATTTTTAAATTCTAATGGAGGATCGATTTTGTAAGTTTTGATTTTCTTTTGATATTCAAAAGATAATTGATAACTATGTAGCATCAAATACTTAGATTTCGTATTATTAGGTAAAAAATATTTGTCATCACCGACTATAGGATGATTTATTTTAAAAAATTGTTGTCTTAATTGATGTTTTCTACCTGTTATTAAAGATGCTTGAATATAGGAAAAATGTTCATTTTTTGAAATAACAAAAAAATCACTTTCGGCTTTAAATATTTTAACTCTTCCCTTTTCTTTAATCGATAAATTATGCTCCAAACTTCCCTCATTATGAGCAATAGATCCATGTAAAATAGCTAAATATTGTTTATTGATAATTTTATTTTTAAATTGATCAGATAAATTTTGAGCAAATAATCTATTACATGCAAATATAAGAATACCTGAAGTTTCTTTATCTATACGATGAACTAAATAATATTTTTTTTGTTTTGAGAATTTATTCAAAGTATCAATAATATTTTTTGGTGATTTTGTGCCTGATTGTACTGCAATACCTGAAGGCTTATCTAAAATCATATAATCCAAATTTTCAAAAATTATATTTTTTTTAATTTTTTCAAACTCATCCAATGATGCATTATATGAAAACTTTTCACTCTCTTTTCTGCTATCATCAAAGAGTAAATTTAAATTTATAGTATCTTGATATTGTAATTTATAAGAACTTTTTATTTTTTTATTATTAACTTTAATACGGCCTGATCTAATTGATTTTTCTATAAAGGACTGAGGAAATTTTTGGACATTTGTTTTTAACCATCTATCTAATCTAGTATTAATAAATTCCTCATCAACTTGAAAATCTTTAGTAATTTTCATTACATTAAATTAGCAAACTTCTGACCAAGAACAAAAAAAATTAAGCCACCTATAACTGAAATAAGTAAATAACTGATTGCATGTAAATACAATGGTTTGTTTATTAAATTATATAAATCCATTGAAAATGTTGAGAAAGTTGTAAAACCTCCTAATAATCCAATAATTAAAGCAACTCGTAAATTTTCTCCGATCATTCCTTTATCAAACAAATTAATTACTAGACCAATAAAAAAAGATCCCAAAAGGTTAACCAAAATTGTTCCTGTGGGAAATTGTGAGAAATAAATCTTTGGTGTTATGTTAAAAAGGAAATATCTCAAAGAACTTCCAGCTGCCCCAAATAGAGCAACTAGCAGATAGAGCTTCATTATTTTTTAGCTTTTTTTGTATCTGTATTTTCTACTTCAGTTTTTTTTACATCTTCTGAAGATTTAGTATCAACTTTTTTTTGTGAAGGTCCAGAATCTTGCCCTTTTGCATTAAAATCTTTATCAACAAGTTCTATAAAAGCGGTTGGAGAGTTGTCTCCGAAACGAAATCCTGATCTCACTACTCTACAATATCCACCATTTCGTTTTTCATATCTTTTAGACAAAACGGTTGTCAATTTTGTTACAGAGTTCTTGTCTTGTAATTTTGAAAATAGAGTTTTTTTTGCAGCTAAAGTATTTTTTTTACCGATTGTAATTACTTTATCAATGATCGATTTTAATTCTTTGGCCTTTGGTAAAGTTGTTTGAATTTGTTCATGTTTAATTAATGAATTAACCATGTTCTGAAACAAAGCTTTTCTATGCTCTGAGGTTCTATTTAACTTTCTATGTCCTAAACCGTGTCTCATTGTTTATTTATACTCATCCTCTAACTTTTTAGA
>JAYONI010000086.1:0-2421 GCA_038121265.1 Candidatus Pelagibacteraceae bacterium
CCTTTTTATGGAAAAATTGTAGAAGTAATTTTCATTAAAAGAATTCGTGATGAAAAAAAATTTAAAAATAGAAATTTATTAATTACCCAGATAAAAAAAGATATAACCAAAGCAAAATTAATCCTTCAAAATGAGCGACGCAAAAGTTAATTTACCCAAAACTCAGTTAGGCATGAAAGCTAATTTGCCAATTAGAGAACCCGAGTTATTAAAATTTTGGAGTGAAATAAATCTCTATGACAAATTGCGATCGGCTTCTTTGTCCAAAGAAAAATTTGTTTTACATGATGGTCCCCCGTATGCAAATGGTAATATTCACATAGGAACTGCCTTAAATAAAATTTTAAAAGATATCATTATTCGTTATCAGCAGATGCTTGGAAAAAATGCAGTTTATGTTCCAGGATGGGATTGTCATGGCTTGCCAATTGAGTGGAAAATTGAAGAGGAGTATAAAAAAAAAGGTAAAGATAAAAAAAATATTTCTATTATAGAATTTAGAAAAGAATGTAGAGACTTCGCCACTTCTTGGATTGCTACACAAAAAGAACAATTTAAAAGATTAGGTGTAGAAGGAGATTGGAAAAATCCCTATATGACTATGAGCAAAGATGCCGAAGCTCAAATCGCAGTTGAAATTTTAAAGTTTTTAAAAAATGGAGGTTTGTATAATGGTTATAAACCAGTTTTATGGTCAGTGGTTGAAGCAACTGCTTTAGCTGATGCAGAAGTGGAGTATGCTGATCACAAATCAAATACAATTTTTGCTAAATTTCCTATGCAAGAAAAATTTGATGAAATTGAAGATGTAAAAGTTGTAATTTGGACAACAACACCTTGGACCATACCTTGTAATCGTGCCTTAGCATTCAATAGTACATATGAATATTCAATTTTAGAAATATTACAAAATGATAAAAAAGAAAAAATATTAGTTGCAACTCAACTGATAAATCAGGTTTTGCAAGAATGTAATATTGTTGACTATAAAATTCTTAATTCTTTTTCAGGAACAAAGTTATCAGGACTTAAATGCAATCATCCATTTAAAGAATATGGTTATGATTTTGATATACCATTACTAGATGCTGAATTTGTTACCTTGGAACAAGGAACGGGTATTGTTCACGTTGCACCAAGCCACGGACCAGATGATTTTAATTTAGGTCTAAAAAATAATATTAAAGCTGAAAATACAATTGATGATAGTGGACATTACACAGATGTTGTTAAAAAATTTGAAGGAGTACATATTTTTAAAGCTGATAAGATTATTATTGAAGAATTGCAATCGAACAGCGCCTTGCTAGGCTCAGGAACTTTGGTTCACAGTTATCCTCATTCTTGGAGGTCAAAGGCACCGTTAGTGCACAGGGCAACTCCTCAATGGTTTATTTCTATGGATTCAAATGAATTGAGAAATGTCTCGTTAAAGGCAATTGATAATACAATTTTTTACCCTCCTGTTGGAAAGAATAGGTTAAGATCCATGATAGAAACAAGGCCTGATTGGTGCATTTCCAGACAAAGATTTTGGGGAGTTCCAATTCCAATATTTGTTCATAAAAAAACAAACAAACCATTAATAGATGATGAAGTATTTCAAACAATTGAGGAAATTTTTAAAGAAGAAGGAAGTGACGCCTGGTTTACAAAGAAATCTCAAGATTTTTTAGGAAGCAAATATAAGGAAGAGGATTACATTAAAGTAACTGACATAGTTGAAGTATGGTTTGATAGTGGCTCAACTCATTCTTATGTTTTAGAAAAAAGAGATGATTTAAAATGGCCTGCAGATATGTACCTAGAGGGATCTGATCAGCATAGAGGTTGGTTTCATTCTTCACTTCTTCATTCTTGCGGAACAAGAGGTAGAGCACCATATGATAGCATATTGTGCCATGGATTTGTAGTTGATGGCAAAGGACAGAAAATGTCTAAATCACTTGGAAATGTTATATCTCCTGACGAGGTTATTAAAAAGTATGGGGCAGATATTTTAAGACTTTGGGTAGTTGCATCAGATTATTCTGATGATTTGAAAATTGACGATTCTATTTTAGAACAGCATTCACAATCCTATAGAAAAATTAGAAATACATTTAGATTTTTACTTGGAAATTTAAATGATAGTGCAAACTTAAATGAAGAAATAAACGTAGAAGAATTAGAGGAAATAGAAAAATATATACTCCATAAAATTGCAAGTTTTGATAAAATTTTTACAAACTTAAATAAAGAGTATGAGTTTCATAAAATTTATATTGATTTATTAAATTTTTGCACAGTAGACCTTTCAGCGTTTTACTTTGATATTAGAAAAGATGTTTTATATTGTGATGATATAAATTCTACAAAAAGAACTAATTGTATTAAAGTACTATCCATTATTTTAAAATTTTTACTTAAATGGTTTTCACC
>JAYONI010000087.1:0-2417 GCA_038121265.1 Candidatus Pelagibacteraceae bacterium
GCCCACATAGCTCAGAAGGTAGAGCACGTCCATGGTAAGGACGGGGTCATCAGTTCGATTCTGGTTGTGGGCACCAAAATTATTGTTCTGATACTAAATTATGTTTTTGAGCACCCAAAGATTCAATTTCAAGCTCAATAACATCACCTGTTTTTAAAAATTGTGGAGGATTCATTCCAGCGCCAACTCCTGGAGGTGTTCCTGTTGTTACAATATCACCTGGCTGCAAAGACATAAAATTACTTAGATAAGATAAAATATAATTCATAGAAAAAATCATTTTATCTGTATTGCCATCCTGTTTTATTTCTCCATTAACTTTGGTAATCATATTTAAATTATTCACATTTTTAATTTCTTCTTTTGTAACTAAATAAGGGCCAATGGGTCCGAATGTATCTCCTGATTTTCCTTTAATAAATTGACCACTTCTATTTTTTTGCCAGTCACGTTCTGATACATCATCCACTAAACAATAACCAAAAATATATTCTTCCGCATGTTCTAAAGAAACATATTTAGCTTCCTTTCCGATAACAAAAGCTATTTCTACTTCCCAGTCTAATTGAGTAGAATTTCTTGGAATGATTATGTCATCATAAGGACCAATAATACAACTTGTTGCTTTAGAAAATATCATAGGCTCTTTTGGCAAATTAGATTTAACTTCTTTTGCATGATCAGAAAAATTTAAACCTACAGCTAAAAATTTTCCTGGAGTAGCAATACAAGATCCAATTCTAGTATTAGAGTCAATTGTTGGTAAGGAATTTAAATCAAGCTTTTTAATTTTTTCTAAATTAGCAAAGTTAATATTTTTTGAATCAAAATCATCTATATGACCTGATAAATCTTTTATCTTTTTATTTTGATCTAAAATTCCTGGTTTTTCTTTTCCTTTTTCTCCAAATCTAAGTAGCTTCATTTAAATACCTTTTTTGTTTAATTTTAAAATTTCTTTATATAAAGAACTGTGATCATTATCTCCCAATCCTGCATTTACTAAACTTTGATACATTTTTTGAATAAGATTAGATATTGGTAGCTCTGTTTGATAATCTTTGGCGCACTCAATAATATTATTCATATCTTTAAGATGTGTGTGAGTTTTACCTCTTGGTGCAAAATCTTTCACGATCATGCGGTTTCCATGGTTTTGTAAAATTTTACTATCTGCAAAACCACCTGCTACTGCTTTAATAAATTTTGTTGGATCTGCTCCCGTAGCTTCACATAAAATGATAGCTTCTGCTACAGCCCCAATTGTTACTCCAACAATAATTTGATTACAAAGTTTAGCGACTTGTCCACTTCCAGATGGACCGACTAAAGTTGGATTGCCCATGGTTTTGAGTACATCTTGACAGTCATCAAAATCAGCCTGCTCGCCTCCAGCCATTATTGCTAACGAAGCACTTTTTGCTCCTTCTGGACCTCCTGAAACTGGTGCATCCACATATCGTAAATTATTTTGTTTTGTTATTTCATTAATTTTTTTTGCAGTACTGAATTTAATAGAGCTCATGTCTATGAAAATAGAATTTTTTTTAAAATTTAATTTTGTGACTTGATTTAATACATCTAGAACAGCTTCATCATCTGAAAGCATGGTAATTATAATATCTGATCCAGAGATAGCCTCTTGGATAGTGTTGCAAGTGCTTATTCCCAAATCTTTAAGTGGCTTTAGCTTTTCAGAATTTCTATTAAATGCTTTTACGGCAAAACCTGCTTTAGCAATATTTGAACACATGGGCATTCCCATCAAACCAATTCCTAAAAAACTGATTGTCAAATTTTGATTGGACATTTTATCCGGATAAACCGAGATGAATGTATTTAGCGTTTAAATAATCTTTGATGGCTTCTGATCCGCCTTCTCTTCCATATCCACTTTGCTTAATTCCACCAAATGGAGCCTCTGCAATTGCAACAACTGGAGTATTCACTGCAACCATTCCAGTTTCTAATGCATCTGAAGTTTTTTGTGCTTTTTCCATAGAATTTGTTGCAACATAAGCTGCTAGACCAGCATCATGATTATTTGCTCTTTCAATAACCTCATCAAAATGTTTGAAAGATAACATTGGTGATAGTGGACCAAAAGGCTCTGCTGTCATGATTGTAAAATCATCTTTTACATTATCAAATACTGTAGCCTCATAAAAATATCCTTTGTTAAACCCAGCCGCTCTTTTACCTCCGCACAAGACTGTTGCTCCTTCTTGTTTAGTTTTCTCAACTAAATCCTCTATTTCTCCAAGTCTTTTAGCTGTAGTAATTGGACCCAAATCTGAGGTTTTTTCTATACCAGGTCCCATTTTTAATTGTAAAGTTTTTTCAACAAATAATTTTGTAAATTCTTCTTTTTTACTTTCATGAATAAAAAATCTGCTCGGTGAAATACAAACTTGACC
>JAYONI010000088.1:0-2401 GCA_038121265.1 Candidatus Pelagibacteraceae bacterium
CCATAAGCTTTACTAACATCAGTTACTTCTAAAATTTTAGTCATCAGTATTTATGGTAACTTGAGCAAGTCTTGCTTCTTCATCAACCACCTCTCCAAATAATGCTGGATATTTTTGTCGTAACATTCCCATAATTCCCTCTGGGAAAAAAATTATTATTCCAATGATTAATGCTCCTAAAGCAACTAATTGCCATCCTAAAAAATATGTCCAGAAAAATTCTTTAAATAGTTGAAATATAAATGCGCCAATTATTGGACCCCATAAAGTACCTTTTCCACCTAATATGGTCATCAAAACCATAAACACACCAACAGTGGCACCGGCAAAAGCAACTTCGGTTGGTTCAATATAGCCATTAATATTTCCAAATATTCCCCCAGCCATACCCATGAAGAATGCAGAAAAAACCCAACCAGTAACTTTATAATGCATCGTTGGTATTCCCATGGATTCAGCTTTATCTTCATTATCTCTGATAGCTGTAAGAATTAATCCAAATCTAGTTTTGTATAACCAGCGTAAAAAGAAAAAAACTGCCAAAAATAATAGAAAGCTTAAAGTGAAGAAAAAATTTACACCACCTCCCAAAAAGGCATGAGGAACACCTGCAACTTTTGGCCAAAATGGTACGGTCATTCCTTGACCACCTCCAATAATTTCTAAACTAGTAGCAAATTCTCCAGAGGCAATTCCTAATCCCAAAGTTCCAATTGCAAAATAATGCCCTCTTAAAACTAAAAGAGCTGAACCAATAATTAATGCAATAATCGCAGGAATAATTCCTGCTAGCAAAATTGCAATAGGAATACCTAAAAAATATTGTTGTGGAGTATGCACAAATGTTTTGTACCCTCCAGCAGCTGTCCATTCACCTAACGGAAAAGCTACAGCAATTTGAGTAGCTGCACATACGTACATTCCAACACCAAAAAAAACGATATTTCCAAATGTATTATATCCCATTTTTCCCCCTTGAATATTCCAAGTGGACGCATAAACCATAAATAAAAATAGCTCAGCCATTTGAATTCGATAACCAGAAAATAAAAATGGAGTAGAGATTCCTAAAAATAATAAAAATGCTAAACCGGTTAATTCTTTTTTATCAAAATCAGCAAACATTATTTTAAATACTCTCTTTTTTTAGCAAGTTTCCTACTGCGATAAACAAGAATAAGAACAAGCATAAGAAACACAAATCCAATTCTGTATTCTTGTCCCAAAGTGTAAGCAGAAAATTCTTCGATTGTTCCAAGTCCTAAACCAGAGGCTAAAACTGCTGGGAAATTTCCTAAACCAGCAACAATAACAATCATAAAAGAACGAACTGTATAAGGTAATCCAATGTATGGATGAAGAGTATAGGTCATGGCAACTAAAGAACCTGCCAAACCACAAATTGCTGCATTGATAGAATATGTATAACAATAAACTTTTTCTGTATCGACACCCAGAATTCTAGCGGCTCTTGCATTTTGCGCTGTAGCTCTGATAGCTCTACCCAATTTAGATGTTTTCATAAAATAAATCACAGATGCAGCACCAATTAAACAAACTAATAATGAAAATATTTTAATATGGGAAAGAGTTATATTTCCATCAAATAAAAAACTTGTACCTAAACCTGAATTAGCTGTTTCCACTTGAGATCCAAATCCAATATTCATTAATTGCTGTATAACGATACTAATTCCAAAAGTTGCTAAAATAGAAATAAACATATCTCTACTGACTACTCTAAATATAATCGTTCGATAAATTAAAAATCCTAAACAAAATAAAAGTAAAAAAGAAAAAGGTATGCCTATAAAAGGAGATAATCCCATCTTAAAAAAAGTAAAAGTAATGTAACCCCCTAAAATGACAAACTCACCTTGAACAATATTAATGATATTCATTACGCCCCAAACTAAAGCCATTCCGTAAGCAACGAACGCAAAAATAGCCCCTACCATCAACCCATCTAATAAAGCTTGAAGATTTAAAAAAGGTGCTTGTAATAAAATCATATTTTTTTAATTTAAAAAAACCGCCCTATTGCTAGGGCGGTTTGATTTAAAAGATTAGACTATTTTCTGTCCGCCCATTTTGGAGCTGGCCAAATTAATTTAGCCTGAGCCCATTTCACAGGAGCAACAACTTTGTTTTCTCCTTTTTGGACTTGGAACATAACCATAGGTTTACTTGTATTTTGACCTCCAGCATTAAATTTAACACCGCCGTAAAAAGTCATCATGTCAGTTTTTGCTAAAGCATCTCTAACTTTTTTCTGATCTAGAGAGTTTGCTCTTTCAAAAGCATCTTTGAAAACAAGTAAAGCTGCAGAAGATTCTGCTGCTTGGTATGGTGGATCATACTTATAAGTTTTTTCAAACAACTTTGCATAATCAGAAGCTGA
>JAYONI010000089.1:0-2331 GCA_038121265.1 Candidatus Pelagibacteraceae bacterium
ACCGTTGCAACTTGGTATATGTGGCGAAGTATAGACCCAACTCCAGTTAAATATTAAACGCCTTCAACAATTTCTAAATCTCTTTCCGTGGTACTTTTTGCTAGACTCCAAGCGTCCTGGTATTCCTTTGAATTATAGCAATTAATTGCAGCTTCAAAATTTGGAAACTCCCAAATAACTGTTCGTGGTATTTCTTTTCCTTCAAGAGTTTTGTATTTACCACCTCGAACTAATGCTTTGCCACCATGGTCTAAAATTGCTTGAGTGGCTTTTTTTCCGTAGTCGCCAAGGTTCTCTTGATTTTCAATTTTTTTATAAATTGCGATCCAATATCCTTTCATTTATAGAATTCCTTATGGTTAAAAAGTTATTAATAAGTTGGGAAGATTATAATCACACAGTTGAAAAACTTGCAATCCAAGTTCATGAGAGTGGTTTTAAACCAGATTTATTAATTGGAATTATGCGGGGTGGCGCTCCTATTATTGATGTTTTAAGTCGAATATTTAAAATAAAATGTGCTTACTTAGCGGTTGAATCTTATTCAGGAGAAAAACAAGAAGATCAACAAGGTAATATTATTTTTTCACGTGAGATGAGCTCAACAGTCCATTCAATGGGTGGCAATATTTTATTGTGTGATGATTTATCTGATACAGGCGTAACTCTTACTAGAAGTATTGAGTGGTTAAATAATTATGAACCAATTAAAAATAATATTAAACATATAAAGACAGCAGTTCTATGGAAAAAACTTCACTCAACTTATGAGCCTGATTATTGTGCGAATCGTTTGAATGACAATCCCTGGATTGTTCAACCGTTTGAAAATTATGAACTTTTATCTATTGAGGATATAAAAAAAATTCACACAAAATCTTAAAAAGCCACCTAAATAATTAAGTGGCTTTTTTTTAGAAATTAAATTGCAAAACTTATAAATCCAAGAATTGCTATTAACCAAATTGCAGGAGAAACATTGCTCATTTTTCCACTAAAAATTTTGATTAAAGCATATGAAATAAAAGCTAAAGCCATTCCGTTACTTATACTGTAAGTTAATGGCATAGCTATCATTGCAAGGACAGCAGGACCTGACTCAGAAATATCATCCCATTCGATGTCCACAATATTTCTAACAAATAAAAATGATACATATACTAAGGCAGCTCCATCAATTTCTTTTGGCAGTGAAGTTGCAAGTGGAGCAAAAAATAAACAAAGTAAAAAACAAACACCAATCACAATTGAAGTCATTCCAGTTTTTCCACCAGCCTTAACTCCAGAACCAGATTCGATATAACTTGTTACATTAGATGTACCAAGCATAGATCCAGCAACTGTAGCAACGCTATCTGAAAGCATTGCTTTATCAATGTCTTTCACATTTCCTTGAGCATCAACTTTTCCAGCAACATTGGCAACCGAAGTTAATGTTCCAGCTGTATCAAAAAAGTCTACAAAAAATAATGTAAACACTACGGTGACCATGCTTGCTGAAAGTGCAGCGCTTAGATCAAATGTAAGCAAATGAGTCATAGGAGGAATAGATCCAACTACACCATTAAATTTAGAAATTCCTGTTACCCAACAAATCGCACTAAAAAATAATATTCCAATAATTATATTTCCTTTGATTTTTAATTTTTCTAATACAATCATAGAAATAAAAGCTAAACACCCCATAAGAACGATCGGACTTTTTAAATTTCCAATTGTAACCAATGTCACGGGATGATTTGCGGTTACTCCCATGATTTGAAAGCCAATAATTGCTAAAAATAATCCTATACCTGCTCCAATTCCTAATTTTAAACTTTTAGGTATCGAATTAATGATCCAGGCACGAAGAGGTGTTAAAGAAATAACTAAAAAAACTACTCCAGCTACAAAAACTGCACCGAGCGCTTGAGCAGGCGTGTAACCCATCCCTTTACAAACACCAAACGCAATAAAAGCATTTAATCCCATTCCAGGAGCAAGACCAATTGGCCAAGTCTTTCCGTAAAATCCCATGATAAAACAAGCCAAAGCTGCTGCTAGAATAGTTGCAGTAAATACTCCACCGAAATCAAAACCACCATCAGATAAAATGGCTGGATTTAAAAACATAATGTAGGCCATGGTTAAAAAAGTTGTAAAGCCTGCAGTTACTTCGGTTTTAAAATCTGTTTTATTTTTTTTATATTCAAAATAGTTTTCAAGCATAAATTCTCCCTTATTCTTTTTTTAAGTAACTATAAAATGATTCATAAAAAACGGTTTCAAAATAATTAGGATTTATTATCTATTTTCAAACTAGAGTTGAATTTAGTTGAAATTAACAACATT
>JAYONI010000090.1:0-2273 GCA_038121265.1 Candidatus Pelagibacteraceae bacterium
TAATTTCAACAGCTTTAATTAACTGTTCTCTCATATTTACTCGTTTAATAAGATGTGTTTCAATTCCCATCTCATTTAACTGTGATAGTAAAAATTCTGAAATTCTATTATTTAAAACACCCTTGCCATCAATAACTGCTTTTTTTAGATTATTGAATGCAGTTGCGTCATCTTTAAAATATTGAATGTATGTTCCTCGTTCAGGTCCAGCGTATAGTATTTTTGCTTTTCCTTCGTATATTTTTTTTCCTCTACTCATGATTTAAAAACTCTTGAAAAAATATAGTTAACATTTTTAGTATGGTAATTAAGATTGAAAAGCTGATCAAGTTCTTTTGTGGTTAAGTGTTTTTTTATTAACTTATCTTTGCTTAAATTAGTATAAAAATCTTCTTTTTTATCCCATGTTTTCATAGCGTTACTTTGTACAACTTTATAAGCATCTTCTCTTTTTACACCTTTTTGAGTTAATTTAAGCATAACACCTTGAGAAAAGACCAATCCTTTAAATTTATGCATATTAGTTAGCATATTATCTTTATGAACAACTAAGTTTTTAACTACTCCATTCAATCTATTCAGTAAAAAATCAAGAGTTACAGTTGCGTCTGGTCCAATATTTCTTTCAACACTGGAGTGACTAATATCTCGCTCATGCCATAAAACTATATTTTCCATTGCTGGAAATACATAGCTACGAACCATTCTAGCCAGCCCTGTAATATTTTCTGTCAACACTGGATTTCTTTTGTGAGGCATAGCGGAAGATCCTTTTTGTCCTGAAGAAAAATATTCCTCAGCTTCTAACACTTCTGTTCGTTGCAAGTGTCTAATTTCAGTTGCAAGTCTTTCAGCTGAACTTGCAATAATGCCTAAAGTAGAAAAAAATTGAGCATGCCTATCTCTTGGAATAATTTGAGTTGAAATTGGTTCAGCTATTAGTTTTAGTTTTTTTGCAACATACTGTTCCACTTTAGGACTTAAGTGAGCAAAGGTGCCAACAGCTCCAGAAATGGCGCAAGTAGAAATTTCTTTAATAGCAGCCTCTAATCTTTTTTTATTTCTTTTAAATTCCTCATAATAAGTTGCTAGTTTTAAACCAAATGTAATAGGTTCGGCATGTATCCCATGGCTACGACCCATACAAATTGTGTTTTTATGTTTATAGGCTTTTTGTTTTAAAGTTTTTAAAATTTGATTGATATCTTCCAGCAAAATTGTACCAGCTCTTTGCAGCTGGATGTTGAAACATGTATCCAAAACATCAGAAGAGGTCATTCCTTGATGAAGAAATTTTGCTTCTGGACCCACTTTTTCTGCAATAGAAGTTAAAAAAGCAATTACGTCGTGTTTAGTAATTTTTTCTATATCATCTATTCGTTTCACATTAATTTTTGATTTTTTTCTTACTTTTTTAGCAACACCTTTTGGAATAATTTTGTATTTTTCCATTGCCTCTGCTGCAAATATTTCAATATCGAGCCAAATTTTATATTTACTTTCTTGGGACCAAATATCTGTAACTATATTTCTACTATATCTTGGAATCATTAATTTAAATTTTTATCGTAATTTTTAGAAAGTGTAAAAATTTCACATCCATTATTAGTTATACCTACAGTATGTTCAAATTGTGCTGATAATGATTTATCTTTTGTTACAGCTGTCCAACCATCATTTAAAACTTTTGTTTGATAATTTCCAGCGTTAATCATGGGTTCAATTGTAAAAACCATGCCTTCTGAGATCTTAGATCCTTCATTTTTTCTACCATAATGCAACACACTTGGTTCCTCATGAAATAATCTACCAACTCCATGACCACAAAAATCTCTCACTACTGAAAAACCTTCAGCTTCAACATAACTTTGTATAGTGTAACCTATATCTCCAAGAGTTATACCAGGTTTGAGAATTTTAATTGCTTTTTCTAAAGAGTGATAGGTTACTTCAACTAATTTTTTTGCTTTAACAGATGGACTGCCAACATAGTAAGTTCTGGAAGCATCTCCATGAAATCCATCTATAAAACTAGTGATGTCTATATTGACAATATCTCCGTCTTGTAAAATTTTATCAGATGGAATGCCATGACAAACAACGTGATTTACCGAAGTACATATAGATTTTGGAAATCCTTTATAATGTAATGGAGCAGAGGTAGCTCCATTATTAGATAAAAATTCTGAAGCAATTTTGTCTAAAAAATCCGTAGTTATCCCAGGCTTTATTTTGTCTGTTAAAAAATCAAGCGCCGATGCAGTAATTTGTCC
>JAYONI010000091.1:0-2218 GCA_038121265.1 Candidatus Pelagibacteraceae bacterium
TTTATTTTTATTTGATGTTTCGATTGTTACATCTGCAAGCTTGTAAATAGGCTCTCTTTTTTTAAGTATACTTTCAATTGATTTTTCCAATTTAGAATAATCTAGCATAGGTCTGATATTTTTCGAAGACTTTATTCTTTTAACAATAGTACTTAGATCTGCATTAATCCAAATAGACTTAGAATTTTTTAAAATATGTTGTCTAATTTTGTTATTTAAAAAAGCACCACCTCCAATAGCTACAATTTTTTTTTTTTCATTTATAAGACTGATGCATATTTTTTCTTCTATCTTTCTAAAAAAATTTTCTCCTTTTTTTTTAAAAATTGTCGGTATAGTCATGTCAGTAAATTTCTCTATTTCTTTATCTGTATCGTAAAAATCAATTTTTAGATTTTTAGCGAGTTCTTTACCTAGAGTGGTTTTTCCAGAACCCATCATGCCAGTTAAAACAACAGTATTACGCATTGATATTTATTATTAAATAAATTATTAACATATTTTTGACTTAAAATTTTATATACTAATTTCACAAATGTTTAAAAATAAACTGATCTGGGGCACTGTGCTGATTATTGTTCTCATTCTAGGGGTCATTAATGTCGTAAATTATTTAGATATATCGCCACCATCTAAGAAAATTTTAAAAAAACTTCCTAATGAAAAGTTCATTCAAGTTGTTAAATAGACTAGTCCTATTAGTTCTTATTTTTTGTGTTTCCATTTCCCACTATGTTAATGCTGAAACTAAAGATATTTGGCAGCAGTCAAAAGAAATTAAAACAAGTGTAATCAAAGAAGAAACCAAACCAGAACAGCTTCCGTCAACTATCTTTAACGTAGAAAAAAAAGATTCAGTAAATTTGTCTATTACAAATATTGCTGAGACAAATATTGAAGAAAAAAATAGAGAAATTATTTTTGGTATTTACGATCCAGAAGCAACCGGTATTCCAATAGACTTTTGGAAGAATATAGATCCTATAATTTTTAAGGATTTTGAAAAAGCAATGTTAGAAAATCAAGACAATAAAGCTTTTCAAATTTTAATAAAAAAAATTTTTTTTAGTAAAATTAATTTAAATTCTTTTCAGGATAATGGAAAAGCCTATTTGAATTTTATTAGCTCTTTACTTGCGGAAAATAAGAATATTGAATTAATTGATGAAGTGATTGATCAAAATAGTTTGCTTTTAAATAATCAAAAATTATTAAGATTTTTAATTGATCATCATTTTTCGTTATATCAAATAAGCAAGGCATGTGGTTATGCAGAACAGATGGGTCCTGATATCCAAGATACTGAATTACAAAAGTTTAAAGTTTATTGTTTGGTAAAATCGAAGCAAAATAAAAAAGCTTCTGCAAACCTTGAATTAATGAAAGAGGTGGGCTTTCAAGATGAGTTTTTTATAAAAAAAATTAATTATTTAATGGGAAATTTTTTAGCTAGGTCTGGGGAGGCTAATACTGATTCATTACTAAACATTCATTTATCACACGAGGCAGACAAGGAATTCAAACCTTCGTACGCGGTATTTCAAAAAGATATTATTAGAAAAAAATATTTTTTTAAAAGTCCTTTGTTTAAAACAATGAATATTGATTTTACCAAGGAATATCAAACCGATGAAGATTTAGCCTTAATTAATTTTTTAGAGGATGCGGCTAATTTAAATTTATATGATTATAATTTAATTTTTAGATTGTATAAAAAAATTATTTTTGGAATTGATGATCTGTTAAATCCAATTGAAAATTATGCAAAATATAATCCCACCAAGGGAAAAGCCTTACTGTATCAGTCCATACTCTTGTCCCAAGACAATGAAAAAAAACTCATATTTATTCGTGAACTAAATCGTTTATATCAAAAAGATAATATGTCTGCGCTAGGCAGCAAGATGTTTTTTCAACTAACCAACAAAATGAGCAAGAAGCTGATTACTAAAGAAGTGCTTAGTGAAGTTGAAATAAAAAATGCTGGTAAGTTATCTGCAATGAATACAGGTACTATTAATAACAAAATTCTTCATCAATCTGATTTGATAAATTTAGTTGCAGCATCAACTAAGCAAAATAAGAAATTATCAAATATGTTAAATGATTTTGATAAACAAATTAAAAAAAATAAATACACAGTTTCTGAAAAAGATGTTGCATTTATCAATTTGCTAGAAAACAATAAGGTTTCAATTCCTGATACGTTAAAAAAACA
>JAYONI010000092.1:0-2215 GCA_038121265.1 Candidatus Pelagibacteraceae bacterium
TCGCATTCGGAGAATTAAAATCTGGATTTTTTTATCCCAAAAGAATTTTAAACATATAACAAAACACTATGCCAAAGAAAAAAATAGATAAAAAAGAAATTATTTCAAGTTTGCAAAAACACAAATCAGATGTTGGATCATCTGAAGTGCAAGTAGGTATTTTAACAGAGAGAATCAAATACTTAACAACACATTTCTCTACAAACAAAAAAGACAAACACTCAAATATGGGATTAAGCAAATTAATTACTCGAAGAAAAAAATTACTAGAATACATGAGCAAAAAAGAGCCATCTATTTATAGAAAAGTTTTAGAGCAGTTAGGTTTGCGTAAATAAAACTTAATGTTCAACATCACAAAAAAAGAAATTACTTGGGGCGATAAAAAATTAACGTTAGAAACAGGCAGAGTAGCTCGTCAGGCAGACGGCGCTGTGATGCTAAGCTGTGGTGACACAGTTATTCTAGCAACTGCAGTTGCAGCAAAGGAAGCAAAACCAGATATTGATTTTTTTCCTTTAACCGTAAATTATCAAGAAAAATATTACGCAGCTGGAAAAATTCCAGGTGGATATTTCAAACGAGAAGCAAGACCAACTGAAGCTGAAACATTAATTTCTCGATTAATTGACAGACCTATCAGACCTTTATTTCCAGATTCATTTAGAAATGAAGTACAAGTGTTACCTACAGTAATTTCTTATGACAAAAATAATGATCCAGAAGTTTTGGCATTGATTGCAAGTTCTGCAGCATTAGCGATATCAGGTATTCCATTTATGGGACCGGTGGCTGCTGCAAAAGTTGGATTAATTGATGGAAATTTTGTTTTAAATCCAACGAAAGAACAAATTACAAATTCGCAATTAGAATTAGTTGTTGCAGGTACAGAAGATGCAGTTTTGATGGTCGAGTCTGAAGCATCAGGATTAACAGAAAAACAAATGTTAGATGCAGTTAAATTTGGTCATGACAAAGCAAAAGAAGTAATTAATTTAATCAAAGAATTCTCTAAAGAAGCAGGAAAAGAAAGATGGAAAATCGAAGAAAAAGATTATTCTGATCTAAAAAAGAAAATTGCAGATGCAGTAACGGATGATTTACAAAAAGCATTTGATGAGTCTGATAAAAAATTAAGAGGATCTTTAATTGGAAAAGCGAAAGAAAAAGTAAAAGCTTTATTTGAAAATGATGAAACATATTCATCGGTTGAAATTAATGATCAGTTTAAAAATGTGGAAAAAACAATTGTTAGAACGCAGATTTTAAAAGACGCTAAACGAATTGATAAAAGAAAATTAAATGAAGTTAGAGATATTAAATGTGAAGTTGGTGTATTACCAAAAGTTCATGGATCTGCTTTGTTTACAAGAGGCGAAACCCAAGCATTAGTGGTAACTACTTTAGGAACATCAGATGATGAACAAAGGTTAGAAACATTAGATGGAGCTGAACGTTCAAGATTTATGCTTCATTACAATTTTCCTCCTTTCTCAGTTGGAGAAGTTGGAAGAATTGGAACAGGTAGAAGAGAAATCGGTCACGGTAAATTAGCGTGGAGAGCTATAAACTCATCATTACCTTCAAAAGAAGACTTTCCTTATACATTTAGAATCGTATCTGAAATTACAGAATCGAATGGATCATCCTCTATGGCAACCGTTTGTGGATCTTCCCTTGCATTAATGGATGCGGGAGTACCAATTAAAAAACCAATTGCAGGTATTGCAATGGGATTAATTAAAGAAGGTGATGATTATTCTATTCTGAGCGATATTTTAGGTGATGAAGATCACTTAGGTGATATGGATTTTAAAGTTGCTGGTACAGAAGACGGAATTACATCTCTTCAAATGGATATTAAAATTACAGGTATAACTTTTGAAATTATGGAGAAAGCTTTAGATCAAGCTAAAGAAGGTAGAATTCACATTCTAGGTGAAATGGCAAAAGCGATTAAAGAGTCTAGAACAGAATTATCTAAAAACACTCCTAAGATGGAAAAAATTCAAGTCGATAAAAAAGATATTGCTGCTGTCATCGGAAAAGGTGGAGCAACTATTAGAGAGATCGTAGAACTTTCTGGCGCTAAATTAGATATTAATGATGATGGAGTTGTTACGATTGCAGCTGCTGATGAAGAGTCTAGAAATAAAGCTGTACAAATGGTGCAAGATATTGTTGCCAAACCTGAAATTGGAAAAATTTACAAAGG
>JAYONI010000093.1:0-2185 GCA_038121265.1 Candidatus Pelagibacteraceae bacterium
CCTAGTAAAAAAGCCTCTCAACTCGAAGGTTCTAAAGCATTTATGAAAAACCTATGCAAAGATTTTAACATTCCAACTGCCCAATATGAGGAATTTGATAACTTTGAAGAGGCTAAAAATTTTATTGAAAACAATCAGCATCCTCTTGTTATTAAAGCTGATGGACTGGCAGCAGGAAAAGGAGTTACAATTTCATCAACAATTGATGAATCTTTAAAAAGTATAAAAGAAATTTTAGATGGAAAATTTAAATCATCAAAAAAATTAATAATTGAGGAATTTCTTCAAGGAGAAGAAGCGAGTTATTTTGTAATTACAGATGGTGAACATTATATACCGATTGGAACAGCTCAAGATCACAAAAGAATTGGTGAAGGTGATACCGGTCCTAATACTGGTGGCATGGGAGCATACTCGCCTTCATTAATTATTGACCACAACCTAGAAAAAAAAATTCAAACAAAAATTATAGAACCTACACTTGATGGATTAAATAAGCTTGGATGCAAATTCACTGGAATACTTTATGCTGGCTTAATGATTTATAATGGTGAACCCAAATTAATTGAGTACAATATTAGATTTGGAGACCCAGAATGCCAAGTGCTCATGATGAGACTTAAAACAAATTTATTTACCTTGATAAATGCAGTAAAAAATAAAACCATTCATACAATGAATATTGAATGGAATGAAAAACCATGTTTAACGGTTGTAGCTGCAGCAAAAGGATATCCTGAAAAATATAATACGCTAACGGAGATAAAAAATATTGAAAGTTTAAAAATAAATGATCAGGAGCAACTTTTTCATGCAGGAACTATTTCGAAAGATAATAAAATACTTTCAAATGGTGGTAGAGTTTTAAATGCAACTTGCCTTGGAAATACATTGGAGGATGCCAAAAACAAAGCGAATGCAATGCTTGAAAAAATAGATTGGCAAGACATGTATTATCGAAAAGATATAGGATGGAGAGCTTTTAAAAAAACTAGCCTCGTTTAACCTTAAAAAAGTTTTTTAATATTTTTGAAAATCTTTCTTCATCAAATCCATAGTAATAAGAAAATTTATGATTTAATCTTTTTACAAGTGCAACTTTTGCTCCATTGATAAAGCCACCACTTTTTTTGTCTTCCACACAAAAATAAACTCTCCTAATTTTTGCTAAGGATAATGCGGCAGAACACATTGCGCATGGTTCTAGGGAACAATAAATATCTAACTCATTTAATCTTTTTCTTTTTAATTTTTTTAATGATTTTTCAATTACTAATAATTCAGCATGTGCCAATGGAGTTTTTTTTTTAATAGTTTGGTTATGCGCTTTTGCAATAATTTTCTTAGTTTTTGGATCTACAATAATTGCACTAATTGGCAATTCATTTGCCCTTATTGCTTGGTTTGCTAATTTATATAGAGTGTTCAAATAAAAATTAAAATTATTCATATGTCTTCAAATTCATTAAAAAAAACTAGAATTTCTAAATTTTTATCCTCTTATAATATAGGTTCAAGAAGAGAGGTTGAAAAAATGATTGTGGAAGGAAGAATTCAACTAAATGGTACAAAATTGACCTCTCCTGTTCATTTTGTAGACGAGAAAGACTCTATCAAAGTTGATGGTAAATTAGTTTTGTTAAAAAAAAATAAACAAATTTATAAATTTTATAAACCTCAGGGTTATATTTGCTCAAAACAAAAACAAGATGACAGAGGTATTGTTTATGAAATACTTCCAAAAAAATTTAAAAACTTTATTTTTGCTGGTCGTCTCGATATTAACTCTGAAGGACTTTTGATTATTACAAACTCTGGAGAAATTGCTAGAAATTTAGAATTACCTAAAAATGAATTTATACGAAAATATAAAGTAAGAGTTTATGGAATACTTAATGAAAATAAGCTAAAAAATCTCAGTCAAGGTACAACTATTGATGAAATAAATTACAAACCTTTTAAATACAAAATTTTTAATCAAGATAAAAAAAATTTTTGGTTAGAAATAGAGCTTAAGGAGGGAAAAAATAGAGAAATTAGAGAATTAATGAGAAATATAAATCTAAGAGTAAATAAACTCATTAGATTAGAGTTTGGACCATTCAAATTAGGGACGCTTAAGGCTGGAGAAATAAAAATAGCAGATAATAAAGAAATAAAAGAATATGAGAATTATATCCGGTCA
>JAYONI010000094.1:0-2185 GCA_038121265.1 Candidatus Pelagibacteraceae bacterium
AGAACTAAAGTCAACCTAGGTACACATGACAGTTTATATACTACAGCGGACTTTACAAAGTTTCGTAGTTTTGTTTGTCATGTCATTAATCGTTTTCTGTGGTGTAAACTTGATTGGCGATCCTGTGTACATGATGATCAGCCCAGAGTCTGAACCTGCAGAAATTGAAAGAGTTATTAAGGAATTTGGTTTTGACAGACCTGTTCTAGAACAATATTGGTTTTTTTTAAAAAATGTTGCGAGCGGTGATTTTGGACGGTCTTTTGTCCAAGGAATTCCTGCGCTTCCATTAATTATAGAGCGTTTTCCAGCAACGATTGAGCTTGCAGTGTTTTCTCTTTTTATTTCTTTGATCATTGCTTTGCCTTTAGGAATTTATGCTGGATTATATCCAGAGAGAAAAGCGAGTAAGATTATTATGTCTGGATCGATCTTAGGATTTTCAATGCCAACGTTTTGGGTTGGTATTATGTTAATCATGCTCTTTGCTGTCAAATTAGATTGGCTTCCATCCACCGGTAGAGGAGAGCTTGGAACTTTTTTAGGAATTGAAAGTTCTTTATTTACCTTAAATGGTTTGTCTCATATTTTTTTGCCTGCTTTAAATCTTGCTTTGTTTAAACTTTCTTCCGTATTACGTTTAACGCGAGCTGGTACCAGAGAAGTAATCCTGCAAGATTATATTAAATTTGCAAGAGCCAAAGGTCTATCTCATGCGAGAGTGATCAATGTGCACTTATTAAAAAATATTTTAATTCCAGTTGTTACAGTAATTGGTCTAGAGTTTGGATCCTTAGTTGCTTTTTCTACAGTGACAGAAACAGTTTTTGCTTGGCCTGGAGCGGGAAAATTAATTATCGATTCTGTTTATAATTTAGATAGGCCTGTGATTGTTGCTTATCTTATTATTATTGTGGCGTTCTTTGTGTTCTTAAATTTAATTGTAGATATCCTGTATAGTTTTTTAGATCCAAGGGTACGAATTAAAGGATCTAGCGAATGAGTAAAAATCATAAATATGAACTGTTAGCAAAAATCTGGAGTGAATTTTCAGAAAATAAAATTGCAGTTGTTGCGTTAATTTGTTTTGGCTTTATTCTTTTTGTTGCAATTTTTGCATCCGTTATTTCACCAACGGATCCTTATGATTTAGCAACGGTGACAATCATGAACAGTAGACTACCTCCGATGGAAGAGGATTTTTCTGGCACTGTATACTGGCTAGGAACCGATGGTGCAGGCAGGGATATGCTATCTGCTATTTTTTATGGACTAAGAATAAGCTTAAGTGTTGGCGTGTTATCAGGTGTTTTTGCCTTAATTGTTGGTGCTTTTTTTGGCATTTCGGCAGCTTATTTTGGCGGAAGATATGAAACTTTAGTCA
Source organism: Candidatus Pelagibacteraceae bacterium (assembly GCA_038121265.1). Taxonomy (GTDB): domain Bacteria; phylum Pseudomonadota; class Alphaproteobacteria; order Pelagibacterales; family Pelagibacteraceae; genus IMCC9063. The sequence continues at coordinate 1,385 of JAYONI010000094.1, forward strand.
TGCGAATTGTAGATATCCAATTAAGTTTTCCTTCCATTTTGGTTGCTCTGATTATTCTAGCAGCATTTGGTAAAGGAGTTGAAAAAACTATTCTAGCTCTGGTCTTGGTACAATGGGCTTACTACGCAAGAACTGCAAGAGCTTCTGCATTAGTTGAAAGTAGAAAAGAATATGTAGATGCAGCAAGATGTTTGTCCCTTGGTAATTTACGAATTATGCTTAGTCATATTTTGCCAAACTGTATTCCTCCACTCATTGTGGTTGGAACGTTACAAACCGCCCATGCTATTTCTTTAGAGGCAACCTTAAGTTTTTTAGGACTTGGACTTCCACAAACTGAACCATCCTTAGGTTTATTAATTGGAAATGGTTTTGAATATGTTCATACTGGTGATTATTGGATTAGTATTTTTCCTGGCATTGCTTTGTTGATCACAATTGTCTCTATTAATTTAGTCGGAGATCAATTGCGAGATATGTTTAACCCTAGATTGAAACGATAAAGCATGGAACCAATTTTAACAGTTGAACATTTAAAAACTCATTTTTTTAAAAAAGAAGGAGTCATTAAAGCAGTAGATGATATTAGTTTTCATATTAATCCAGGTGAAATAGTTGGCTTGGTAGGAGAGTCCGGATCGGGAAAAACAATTACGGGCTTTTCTATTCTTGGATTAATTGATCCACCGGGCAAAATAGTTTCGGGAAAGATTAAATTTAAAGATATGGATCTACAAAAAATTTCACCAAAACAAATGCAAGATATTAGAGGCAATCGAATTGCAATGATTTTCCAAGATC
>JAYONI010000095.1:0-2164 GCA_038121265.1 Candidatus Pelagibacteraceae bacterium
ATGACCATAGACTGATTGATGGAAAAGAAGCTGTTTCATTCTTAGTAAGAGTTAAGGAAATTTTAGAAGATCCAAGAAGATTATTTTTAAATTTATAAAAGTATGGAAGAATTTGATGTAGTAGTAATAGGAGGAGGTCCTGGTGGTTATGTATGTGCAATTAGATCTGCACAACTAGGAATGAAAACAGCATGTATTGAATCCAGAGGATCGCTTGGAGGAACTTGTTTAAATGTAGGATGCATACCTTCAAAATCTTTATTGCATTCAGCTGAAATGTATTACAAAGCAAATACCGAGTTTGATAAGATTGGAATTAATACAGGAGGTTTATCTTTAGATGTATCAAAAATGATGCAGCATAAACTTAAAACTGTTGATGGTTTGACAAAAGGTATCGAATTTCTATTTAAAAAAAATAAAGTAACTTATTATAAGGGTCATGGAAGTTTTGAGTCTGCTAATACTATTAATATTAAAAAAATAGATGGTTCAAATGATCAAATTAAAGGAAAACATATTATAATTGCCACAGGTTCATCAGTATCAAATTTACCAAATATTCAAATTGATGAAAAAATAATTGTCTCATCTACTGGAGCTTTGTCATTAGAAAAAGTACCCCAAAAAATGGTTGTCATAGGTGGTGGTGTAATTGGATTAGAATTAGGTTCAGTTTGGATGAAACTTGGAGCAGATGTAGAAGTTATAGAATATTTAGACCATATTTTGCCTGGTATGGATAAAGAAATTTCAGATAATTTTCAAAAAATTTTAAAAAAACAAGGGATGAAATTTCATTTATCATCAAAAGTAACTTCAGTTCAAAATAATGGATCGAATGCAATAGTAGAATTTGAAAAAAATGGTACTGCCAATACTTTAGAAGCAGATATCGTTTTGGTAGCAGTGGGAAGAAAAGCAAATACAGAAGGTTTAAAATTAGAAAATATTAATGTTGCAACTGATGATAGAGGAAGAGTCAAAGTTGATGGACATTTAAAATCAAATGTAAATGGAGTTTATGCTATTGGAGATGTAATTGCTGGTCCTATGCTTGCGCACAAAGCAGAAGAGGAAGGTATCGCAGTTGTCGAAATGATTGCTGGAAAATATGGTCATGTAAATTATGATGTAATACCAGGTGTCGTTTATACTCATCCTGAAGTAGCATCCGTTGGTAAAACTGAAGAAGAGTTAAAAAAATTAAATATAGAATATAATGTTGGTAAATTTCCCTTTATGGCAAATTCTAAGGCCAAAGTTAATGATGAAGCCGATGGTTTTGTTAAAATTTTGGCAGATAAAAAAACTGATAAAGTTTTAGGAGTTCATATTTTAGGTCCTGATGCAGGTAATTTAATTGCAGAATTAGCTTTGGCGATGGAGTTTGGAGCAAGTTCAGAAGATGTTGCAAGAACGTGTCATGCTCACCCAACTCTTACAGAAGCTGTTAAAGAAGCTGCATTAGCTGTCGATAAAAGGGCTATACATTTTTAGCTGATTTGTTTTCCACTTTTTTTCCAATCAGATAAAAACATTTCTAAGCCTTGATCAGTTAATTCGTGCCTCACAAGTTGTTTAAATATTTTTGGGGGTAAGGTTACTACATCTGCTCCAATTTTTGCTACTTCAGTAACATGTTCTGCTGATCTAATAGATGCTGCTAGAATTTGAGTTTTAAAGTTATAGTTTTGATAAATTGTTTTTATATTTTTAATTAGTTCAATTCCACTTTCTCCAATATCATCTAATCTTCCCATGAATGGAGAGACATATGTCGCACCAGCTTTGGCAGCTAAGATTGCCTGGTTTGGAGAAAAACAAAGCGTAACATTTGTTTTGATTTTTTTTTTTGTTAAATAATTACAGGCAAGAAGACCATCATCTGTTAAGGGTATTTTAATAATAATATTTTTTGCAATTTTCCTTAAAATATTGGCTTCGATTATCATTTTATCAAATTTCGTAGCTGTAACTTCTGCGCTTATAGGGCCTTTAACTTCTGATGCAATTGCTTTTAATATTGTTTTAAAATTTCCAGTTTGTTTTGCTAGTAAAGATGGGTTTGTTGTAACTCCATCAATCAAATTACTTTTATTCAAAGGCTTTATCTCTTGAATATCAGAGGAATCTAAAAATATTTTCATAATGGTAACTTATT
>JAYONI010000096.1:0-2124 GCA_038121265.1 Candidatus Pelagibacteraceae bacterium
GAAAATTTTTTATAGGCCGACTGAATTACTTCTCGTTCATCTATGACTCGGTGAGTAATATACTTAGATAAATTGCTTGTATTTGTTCTTTTTTGAGGACCATAGTCAAAATTTCTTTCCACTGCGTATAGACCTAGATTATTTTGACCAAATTGTTCTAATTGGTTTAAGGCCTCATCTCTAATATTCATTATTTATAATTCCGTGACAAGTTCGATGAAGGATAGAATGCAAATATACTAAATGATCAAAGTCTTTATTATATCCTCCTCCTAAGACACCACATAAAGGAACATTATTTTTATAGAAATTTTTAATCACCATCTTTTCTCTTTCTATGATTCCCTCGGTTGAAATATTTAATTTACCTAGTTTATCATTTTTATGAATATCTACCCCCGCAACATAAAATACAAAATCAAAATTCATTTTATTTACAATCTCTAAACTTTTAGAGACAGTATTTAGATATTCCTCATCTGTTATATCATCTTCTACCTCAATATCTTGATCACTTTTTTGTTTAATGAGTGGGTAATTTTTTTTGGAGTGAATACTAAGAGTATATACCTTTTCATTGTTTTCAAAAATTTTTGCAGTACCATCTCCTTGATGAACATCTAAATCATAAATAAGAATTTTTTTTACTTGATGTTTATCTAATAAATTATACGCAGCAACAGCGACGTCATTAAAAACACAGTAACCATTTCCAGAATTTGGAAATGCATGATGCGAGCCTCCTGCAGTATTACAAGCTAACTTATGTTTCAGTGCTAGTTCAGCAGATAAAACAGTTCCACCGGTGGCCATGTAAGATCTTCTTTTAACACTTGGTACCATCGGAAAGCCAAGTTTTCTTTCTTCTTCTTTAGACAAAGATAGTTCGTCTATTTTTTTTATATATTCTTCATGGTGAGCCTTGGTTAAATCAAGGTAGTTGGCTGGCTCTGGGATATGTAAATTATCTTTATGTAAAATTTTATCTTTTTTTAATAGATCAAATAATGCTCCAAATTTTTTTATAGGAAAACGATGATCATCACCGATTTGTGCTACATAATCAGGGTGATTAACTATTGGAACCATCGGATCATTTTATGAGTAGTTCTATTAATTAATTCTTTCAAAAATATTGAATAATAACTCTGAAACATGCTTAGCGTCTCTTTTGGAAAAATCGAATATTTGTTGCCTACAGCTTGTTCCATTAGCGACAACCACATCCTCTGGATGTTGATTGATTGTCGGTATCAATGAAAGATTTGCCATTTTCTTAGAAATTTCAAAGTTTTTAGAACTATAACCAAAAGATCCTGCCATTCCACAACAGCTGCTATCAATAGGCTGATGCTTGATGTTCAAAGTTTTTAATAATTCTAATAAACCTTTAAATCGATCTTGAGATTTTTGGTGGCAGTGACCATGGACTAAAACATTCTTAGTATAAGCACTTGCATTAACTTTTTTTCCTTGTTGAATTTGTTCTAAAATAAATTCTTCGATTAGGTAAAATTTATTTTGTAATTGGTCACGGTTATCAATTCCTTTTAACGACTTAAACTCATCATTAAAAGTTAACAAACAAGAAGGTTCAATTCCAACTACGGGCATATGCGCATAACCGTTGTTGACTATATAATTGGTAAATCTATTCATTTCATCTTTAGCCTTATCCATTTGACCAAATGAAATATAAGTTCTTCCACAACAAAGAGGTCTAGACAAATTAGCATCATCAAAACTAGGAATGATGGCTTGATAGCCAAATTTATTTAGAACTTTAATTGCATACATAATATTTTTAATTTCAAAATTAATATTAAAAGTATCTGCAAGTAGAATAACTTTATTGCTTTGTGGTGGTTGCGTTTTATAAATTTCTTTTAAGGGCGCGATGTCTTGGACAACTGGCATTTGTCTTTTCGTAGAAAATCCAAATAATTCTATAACTTTATCAAGTAAGGGAATATTTTTGATTGTATTAAAAATAGGAGCTACAATTTTTAATAACCAAATTAGTTTAGGCATATCTGATATAATTTTATCTTTAATGCTCATAGTAAATTTTTTGTAGTAATGAGATAAAAATTCACTTTTCATTTTAGCCATGTCGACACTCAT
>JAYONI010000097.1:0-2109 GCA_038121265.1 Candidatus Pelagibacteraceae bacterium
TTTTTTGCCAACTATCTAAATTTGAATAAATATTTAATAATTTTTCATCAATACTGGATTGGATTGTTTGTATTTCATCATTCTTAAGAGAAGACAGGCCACTATTTTCATATGGATTTTTTAATATTTCTAACTGATTATCTAGAGTTTCAATTTCTTTTTCAAAATCTAAATATTGCATACTTACTAATTAATAAAATTTTTTTAATTCGTTAGATAATTATATAGGAGATGTAAAAAAAATGACAATTTATTTACATTTATTTTAAAACAATTGACTTTTAGCATTTTTAGTCCATTTTACGCTTTCAAAAAAATGGCGATAAACACAATTAGTATAGAAAAATCTTTAATAGATAAAAATTTATATGATTTCGTAAACAACGAAATTATACCTGGAACCAATATAGATCCTAATACTTTTTGGAAAGAATTCATTCAGTCTGCAAATCAACTAGCTGCTAAAAATAAAATTTTATTAAACAAAAGAGATGAGTTGCAACAAAAAATAGATGCGTGGCATGTTGCAAACAAGGGAAATAATAATTTAGAGGATTATAAAAACTTCTTAAAAGAAATTGGTTATATTGTTGAAGAACAAGAAGACTTTCAAATCGAAACCTCTAATGTAGATGATGAGATTTGCAAAATTGCTGGACCACAATTAGTAGTTCCGATCGACAACGCAAGGTATGCATTAAATGCTGCTAATGCCAGATGGGGTAGTCTTTATGATGCATTTTATGGAACAGACGTTGTGGGAAATGAAGACGGTTGTGAAAAAACAGAAACTTACAATCCTAAAAGAGGTGAGCAAGTTATTAGCAAAGGTAGAGCATTTTTAAATCAAATTTTTGGTTTAGAAAAGCAAAGCTGGAATGAAATAACCAATTTTGAAATAGAAAATGAAAACTTAACTATTTATCTTTCAGATAAAACAAAAACTCATCTTAAAAATAAAGAAAAATTTATTGGCTATAACGGTGAAAAGAAAAAGCCAAAATCAATTTTATTAAAAAATAATTTTTTACATGTAGAAATTAAAATCGATGCAAAACATGTGATTGGCAAAAATGATAAGGCTAACATTAGCGATATTATTATTGAATCAGCTATTTCTACGATTATGGATTTAGAAGACTCAGTTGCTGCAGTAGATGCTGAAGATAAAATTAAATGTTACAGAAATTGGCTTGGAATAACTAAGGGAACATTGCAAGCTAAAATGAAAAAAAATGGCAAAGAAATAGTAAGAAAATTAAATGCTGATAGAGAATATTTGAATAGCAAAGATGAAAAAATAAAACTGCATGGTAGAGCACTGATTTTATTAAGAAATGTTGGGCACTTAATGAAAAATCCAGCTATTACGCTTGATGATGGTGGAGAGATACCAGAAGGCATTATGGATGGATTTATTACAACTCTTTGTGCGCTTCACGATTTTAAAAACAAGTTAAATTCAAGAAAAGGATCCGTTTACATTGTTAAACCAAAGATGCATGGGCCGGAAGAAGTTGCTTTTGCGGACGAAATATTTAGTCATGTTGAAAAAGTTCTAAAATTAAAACCAAACACAATCAAAATTGGGATTATGGATGAAGAGAGAAGAACAACCGTAAACCTTAAAGAATGTATACGCCAAGCTAAAAAAAGAATTGTCTTTATCAATACAGGTTTCCTAGATCGAACGGGAGATGAAATGCATACTTCATTTGAAGCTGGTCCAATGATTTTTAAAGGAGAAATGAAAAAATCAAAATGGCTTATGGCTTACGAAAATTGGAATGTTGATATTGGATTAGCATGTGGCTTATCTGGAAAAGCACAAATTGGAAAAGGAATGTGGGCAATGCCAGATAAAATGCAAGATATGTTAGATCAAAAAGCATCCCATCCGTTGGCTGGAGCAAATTGTGCTTGGGTTCCATCACCTACTGCTGCAACTCTTCACGCAACGCATTATCATAAAATTAATGTGTTCGAAAAACAAAAAGAATTATCTACAAGATCTAGAGCGAATATTGATGATATTTTAACTATTCCAGTAGCAGATCGACCTAACTGGTCTAAAGAAGAAATTAAAAAAGAAATTGAAAACAATGCCCA
>JAYONI010000098.1:0-2079 GCA_038121265.1 Candidatus Pelagibacteraceae bacterium
AGTGATAGTAAAGATTTTGGATTTGAAGAATACATTGATCAAGGAGTTTTAAAAGCAATAGAGATTGCTTGTGAAGAAACTAAATCAAAAGAACTTAACTTAGCTTCTTATTGTGTAGGTGGAACCTTAGTTGCCATGGTGCTTGCTTACTTAGAACAAAAACCTATTCCTTACAAAATTAATTCTGCAACTTTTTTTGCTAGTCTCATTGATTTCACTGATCCAGGTGATCTTGGAATTTTTATCAGCGAAGAACAAATTAAAGCCATTGAAGAACAGATGAAAAAAACTGGTTTCTTTGATGGAAAAGATATGGCCGCTGCTTTTAACTTTTTGCGACCTGGAGATTTATACTGGAATTACGTAGTAAACAATTATCTGCTTGGAAACAAACCTTCAGCATTCGATATGCTGTATTGGAACAGCGATTCAACAAGATTGCCTGCCAAATTACACAGTGATTACCTACGTTCTATGTACTTAAATAATAAAATTGTAAAAAAAGAATACAAATTTAAAGATCTTTTTTTAGATTTAAGCAAAATCAAAACACCTATGTTTCATGTAGCAACAACCGAAGATCACATAGCTCCATGGAAATCTGTTTTTTCAGGACTAAAAAATTACAGCAATCAATGTAAATTTATTTTAGCAAACTCAGGGCATATCGCTGGCATTATTCAAGGCAAAGGAGCAAAACCTGGAAAGCTATATTTTTATGAAAACAATAAATCAGATGTTAAAGCTAATCCTACTCAATGGTTAGATACAGCTGAGAAAAAAGATGGCTCATGGTGGCCACAATGGATTAACTGGTTAGAGCAATTTTCAGGCAAAGCTAAAGAAACAAAAGACTTAAGCACTGGTAAATACAAGCCAATGTACAATGCTCCTGGTGAATACGTAGTGGAAAAATAACAATGACTGTTGAAATAAAAAAATACTCCAATAGACGTCTTTATAATACAGATACTAGCTCGTATATTACTCAAGAAGATATTGTTGATTTAATCAAAAAGAAAATCAATTTTCAAATTACAGATGTTGATAGTCAAAAAAATATTACTTCATCTATTTTGCTCCAAATTCTTCTTGAGAGGCAAACAGCTGGTACAACAAATTTAATTCCTGAGGAATTTTTAAAGCAAATCATTTTATTTAATGAAAACAATCAAGCATCTGACATGTTTAATTTTTTACATGGTATGCATGGATTTGCAAATTCCAATAATATCTTTGCTAAAGGCTTAGATGGAATGATGAAGTTTAATCCTTTTGATTTTCAAAAATATTTTCAGTTTCCTGTTAATGGATCTAAATCAAAAAAAGATACTGAACCAAAAAAAGAAAATGCAGATATTAGTGAATTATCAAAAGAACTAGAAAAACTAAAATCTCAACTTTCAGAATTAAAGAAAAATTCTAATTAAATTCTAACGGCTTACCGTATTTTTTTTCATCAAGTACCTGTTCCCAAACAGAAACATTTCCATTGATGATAGTGCCAAAAGGGCTGGCTTTAATTTTCCAACCATCGTAAGGAGACCATTTGCAATTACTTGCAATCCAATCATTAGTGATTGTAAAATCTTTATTCATATCAACGATTGTCAAATCTGCAATGTACCCCTCTTCTATTCTGCCTCTATTTTTAATACCAAATAAAGAACAAGGCCTTTCGGATAACAAGCTTATCACTTTATCTAATTGAATTTTTCCCTCTAAATAATGTTTTAGCATTAATAAAAATATAGTTTGGACACCTGGCATACCTGATGGACTTAAAGGATACTCTTGTAGTTTTTGTTCTTTCGTATGAGGAGCATGATCTGAGCCAATCACATCTACTGTACCATCTAATACACCCTTCCAAATTCCTTCCATATGTTCTTTTTCTCTTACTGGAGGATTCATTTGAACAAAGGTTCCAAGTTCATCATAGCAATCTGGGGCAAATAAACTTAAATGATTAGGAGTAGTTTCTACGCTTACATAATCTTTGTAAGCTCGTAAAAAATCTATTTCATCTTTGGTAGAAACATGCAGAACATGAATTCTTTTTTTTAAATTTTTTGCAAA
>JAYONI010000099.1:0-2076 GCA_038121265.1 Candidatus Pelagibacteraceae bacterium
AAAAATATCCTGTTGGATCTATCGTGGATGCAAAAGTTGTTAATAAAAAAGATTTCGGTTTATTTTTAAATACGGGAGATAGCGAAATAGATATTTTTGTTCATTACAAACAAATCTCATTTAATGAAACATCTAAAGATTTAGATGACTATACAAAAGGTCAATCGGTACAATTAAAAATTATTGATATTAAAGATGAAAAAGTGAATGGATCTATAAGAGCCTTGAAAAAAGATCCTTTCAATTTCTTTAATGATAAAAAAGCAAAAGATATAATTTCTATCCGAGTTGCGGAAGTATTAGATAACGCAATTAAAGTGAATGTGGGAGAAGACAGATATTCTACAACAATTAAAAAAGCTGATATAGCATTAGAAAAAGCTGATCAGAGACCTAACCGATTTGCGCCTGGTGATACGCTAGATGCTATGATTTCTGAATTAGATTTAACTGGAAGAAAAGTAAAATTATCTATTAAAGATCTGGAAAAACATCAACAAGCTGAAGCTGTTGAGAAGTATGGTTCTACTGCATCTGGAAGTTCACTTGCAGATATTCTTGGAACTGCCTTAAAGAAAAAAGACGAAGAATAATCTCTTCTATTATCATTTTTATTATTTATTCTTTAAATTCAATAGTCTATTCTATGAGGAATGGAAAAAAAAACTTTTGTTAAAAAAGAATTAGTTGAATCCTTACAAAAAAAATACCCCAAAGTTTTAAATTCTGACATTGAAAAAATGACCGATTCTATTTTTAGATTTTTATCTAATAAATTAGCAGCTGGTCATAATGTAGAAATTAGAGGATTTGGAATGATGAAAGTAAAAACCACAAGTCCTAGAAAAGCCCGCAATCCTCGAACTGGTGAATCGGTAGAAGTTGGTATTAAAAGAAAAATTAGTTGGAAAAGTTCTAAGCTACTGAATAACGAAATTAATTACGATATAGAAAAAAATACAGAGTGAAAAAAAAAATATTTATTGCTTGTGATACGACGAATATCTCAACAATCAAAAAAATTATCTCTAACACAAAAACTAATAAATTAATCATTGGCTATAAATTCGGACTAGAATTTTTTTATTCTAAGCCAGGTAGATCCTTCATTAACAATCTAAAAAATAAAATAGTTTGGCTTGATCTAAAATTGAAAGATATACCAAACACAGTCTCATCCGCTATTTATGCTTTAAAAGATATAAAAAATGCTAGATACTTAACTATCCATGCATCTGGTGGACTGGAAATGATGAAAGCAGCAAAACAAGCTGCAAACAAAACAAATAAAAAACTCAAAGTTTTGGGAGTTACAGTTTTAACTTCTTTTTCAGAATCAGCTATTAAACAAACGGGACATACAAAAAAAATTAATACCATTGTCATTCAACAAGCAAAGCTGGCAAAACAAGCTGGGTTAGATGGAATCATTTGTTCTGGATATGAAGCAAAATTGATTAAGAAAGTTTGTAAAGGAATGGAAATAATTACTCCTGGCATAAGGTTGGCAGGTGATACTAATCAGGATCAAAAAAGAGTAATGACACCTAAAGATGCTTTTAATAATGGAGCAACAGGAATTGTAATCGGAAGAAGCATTACACAAGGCAATATCAAACATAACTTACAAAAATTAATTTCCTCTTTAAATTAAATGAAAGCCACTATTAAAATTTGTGGTTTAAAAGATTTTAGAGCAATTGATGCCGCAATTTCTAATGGAGCAAAATATTTAGGTTTTGTCTGTGATTATCCAAAAAGTCCAAGAAATTGTAGTGCCTTAGAATTAATTGCAATTACTAATAAAATTCATGAAACTAATATTGCTAAAGTAGCGGTTATGGTTGATCCAAATGATAGGATCATTGAACAGATCCATCAACATATAGATTTTATTCAACTACATGGTTCTGAAACGAACGACAGAATTTTAGATATAAAATCTAGATTTGATATTCAAATAATCAAAGCAATTAAAATAAAAGAAGAGGAAGATTTAAAACAAATAGATTTATATCCTGCAGCAGATGATTTACTATTAGATACTCCTGCTATGGAAAAATCAGAACTATTTAA
>JAYONI010000100.1:0-2071 GCA_038121265.1 Candidatus Pelagibacteraceae bacterium
ATATTAATTCTATGATCTCTCCAAAAACAAGTTGTAGCAGCAGAAGTAATAGTAATTCCTCTTTCTTGTTCTTGCTCCATCCAGTCCATTGTTGCAGCACCATCATGAACTTCTCCAATTTTATGTTCTTTACCAGTGTAATATAAAACACGCTCAGTAGTAGTTGTCTTTCCGGCATCAATGTGAGCCATGATACCAATATTTCTATATTTATCTTTACTAATTTCTTGTTGCATAACTACCATCTAAAATGAGCGAAAGCCTTGTTTGACTCAGCCATTTTATGAGTGTCCTCTCTTTTTTTAATTGCATTACCTTTGTTTGTAGAAGCGTCCAAAAATTCTTTTGTAAGTCTTTCTTGCATAGTTTTGTCACCTCTTTTTTTGGAAGCTTCAATTAACCATCGAATTGCTAAAGCCTGACCTCTTTCCAATCTAACTTCAACTGGAACTTGGTAAGTTGCTCCTCCAACCCTTCTAGATTTAACCTCTAAATTTGGTCTTACATTTTTAATTGCTTCATTAAAAACTTCCAAAGGATCTTGTTTGGTTTTTTCTTTAATACTTTCAAAAGTTTTATAAACAATTCTTTCAGCTACAGTTTTTTTTCCATCAATCATTAATGAATTAATAAATTTTGTAATAATTTTTGTTCCGTAAATTGGATCAGCAACAACTTGTCTTTTAACTTGGGCTCTTCTTCTAGACATAGTTATTTAGGTCTCTTGGTTCCGTATTTGGAACGTTGTTGTTTTCTGTTTGCAACACCTTGAGTATCAAGCAAACCTCTTACAGTATGATATCGAACACCTGGTAAATCTTTTACTCTTCCACCTCTAATCATTACAACAGAGTGTTCTTGTAAGTTGTGACCTTCTCCAGGAATATAACTTGTAACTTCAAATCCATTTGACAATCTTACTCTTGCAACTTTTCTTAATGCTGAATTCGGTTTTTTTGGTGTTGTAGTATAAACTCTCGTACAGACTCCACGCTTTAGTGGACAAGCTTCTAATGCAGGAACTTTATTTCTTGCAATTACTTTTTTTCGTTTCTTTTTCAACAATTGGTTTATCGTTGGCATAAATTTTTTATAAGTTAATTTTTTTAAGGAAGGCGAATAAAGCGACTTAGTTTGGTAGTTGTTTAAAGCTACAAAGGGCCTTACGTGCTACCTTAAAAATTTCGCTATTAATACTGATTTATTCCAGAAGGTCAATAACAACCTAGGGTTAAAAGTGACTATTTTTTTAATAAAATTAAGGCTTATTGAGCTGCTTCTTCGACAGTTTCAACTTTTTTATTTTTAAGCTTTTCTTGTAGCTCTATGTCTTTTTGATGCGCTACCTCATTAAGTCTAATTCTGCTCATACCGCTACCTGCAGGTATAAGTCTTCCCACAATAACGTTTTCTTTCAATCCATAAAGATCATCCGATTTTCCTTTAATAGAAGCATCAGTCAAAACTCTTGTAGTTTCCTGGAATGATGCAGCAGAAATAAATGACTTAGTTTGCAGAGAAGCTTTTGTAATACCAAGTAATACTGGCTCAAAACCAATCTGTTTTTTTCCAGCTTTCTTAAGTTCTAAGTTTTCATTAACTACATCAATTTTATCGACCACTTCCCCAAGTAAATAATTACTATCACCTGGTTCTTTAATATCTACTTTTCTTAACATTTGTCTCAAAATTACTTCAATGTGCTTATCATTAATTACAACACCCTGAAGTCTATAAACTCCTTGAACTTCGTTAACAAAATATTCTGTTAAATATTCTATTCCTAGAATTTTTAAAATATCATGAGTTGCAGGACTACCATCTAACAAATATTCACCTTTGGAAATAGACTCTCCAGGATTAAAATTAATTTGTTTTCCTTTTGGTATTAAATAATTCGATTCAATTCCATCATCTCCTTGAATGGTAATTTTTTGTTTTCCTCTAATTTCTTTTCCAAAAATAATTTTTCCACTATTTTCAGCTATGATAGCACCATCTTTTGGTTTTCTAGCCTCAAACAATTCAGCAACTCTTGGCAAACCTCCAGTAATATCTTTTGTTTTAGATG
>JAYONI010000101.1:0-2052 GCA_038121265.1 Candidatus Pelagibacteraceae bacterium
AAAGATTTAAAATATGTTTTAAAACAATCAAAAAAAAATCAAATTAATTTAAAGCTAACTAAGGAAGTGTATTTAAAATACAAAAAACTTTCAAACTCAAGATACAAAAAGTCAGACACATCAAGCCTTATAAAAACTTTTTAAATTGATTGATAATTGGCACTATGGTTGTAAGTATCTTTTAAAAAAGGATATTAATTTTAAAAGATACTATAATCGAAATCATTTTTTAAAAATTAATAAAAATAAATTTGATGTATTGTTTAAATCAATTTGCTCACAGCAAATTTCAGTCTCTGCGGCTATGTCGATTTATAACCAATCTATTAAAATAATAGGACCAATCAACTTTTCTAATTTTAAGAAGAATAATTATTTGATTTCAAATCTACCGCTGTCATCAAATAAAAAAAAATCAATTCATTCGATAATTGATCACTATTCAGTAATCAAAAAAATTAATAGCAAAACTCAAAATTACGATTTTATAAAAAGTCAACTATTACCAATTTTTGGTATTGGTAAATGGACAGTGGATATGTTTTGTATCTTTCACTTAGGTTTGTTAAATATTTTACCAATAGGTGATTTGGGTTTTATTAATGCTTATAAGAAATACTATAGAGACCCCAATCTCAAATCATTATCTAATAATATTGATAAATGGGGTGATTTTACGACTATAGTAACTTGGTATTTATGGTCGACTTATGATTCAGAGCCGCTTTATATATAAAATTATTTGATATAATTAAAAATGGAACTATTAGAATCTCTTTTCAAATTAAAAGATCATAAAACATCTTTTAAAAAAGAAATATTAGCTGGACTAGCTACATTTCTTACAATGGCATATATTATGGTTGTTAATCCAGCTATTTTATCTAATACAGGCATGGATTTTGACTCTGTTTTTGTAGCTACAATCCTTGCGGCGTTTATATCTTGCATGCTTATGGGCTTATTGGCTAACTGGCCTGTAGCCTTGGCACCTGGTATGGGCTTGAATGCCTTTTTTACTTTCGGTGTTGTATTAGGCATGGGTTTTACATGGCAACAGGCATTAGCGGCAGTTTTCTGTTCTGGTGTATTATTTTTAATTATAAGTATCTCACCTTTAAGATCTTATTTAATTAATTCAATTCCTAGATCTTTAAAATTTGGAATTGGTGCTGGTATAGGTTTATTTTTAGCAATAATTGGCCTTCAAAGTGCTGGTATTGTTGTAAATAATGATGCAACATTGGTTGGATTAGGAGATCTAAAATCTACATCAGTATTATTAGCAATATTAACATTTATATTAATGATTGCTTTGGACAAACTTAAAATTCCAGGAGCAATTGTTTTAAGTATTCTTGCTACAACCGTTCTTGGTTTAATTTTTGGTGTAGTCGAATTCCAAGGATTTGCCTCTTCAATTCCTTCCATGTCTCCAACTTTTTTACAACTTGATTTTAGTCAAATCGGAAGTTCTCTATTTTTAATTGTAGTTTTTACAATTTTATTTGTGGACTTTTTTGATACTGCTGGAACCCTAACTTCAGTTGCAAATTTATCAGGAAAAATGGACAAAGATGGCAATATCGAGAATATTCAAAAAGCAGTATTTGCAGACTCAATCGCAACTATAGTTGGTTCACTTTTTGGTACTTCAAATACAACATCCTATATTGAATCAGGTGCTGGCATAAAAGAAGGTGGTAAAACTGGTTTAGTGGCTGTATCAGTTGGAGTGTTTTTCCTTCTTTGTTTGTTTTTGTCACCATTAGCAAAAACAATACCGGCTTATGCGACAGGCGCTGCTTTGGTTTTTGTAGCAACTTTCTTTTGCAAGAATTTATTGAATATAGATTGGGATGATATATCTGAATACGCACCAGCTCTTTTAGCTGCGTTTATCATGCCACTCACATATTCAATTAGCAACGGTATCGCACTTGCATTTATTGTTTATGTGATAGCAAAAATAATAAGTGGAAAATTTAGTGACTTAAATTCTGCAATTCTAATTATTGCTGGAGCTTCTTTAGTTCACTTTATTTTAGGTTA
>JAYONI010000102.1:0-2019 GCA_038121265.1 Candidatus Pelagibacteraceae bacterium
CATGTAAAAAGAATTAGAAAAAAATTTAAAAAAATTGATAAAAATTTTTCAGCAATTGAAACACGTTACGGCAGCGGCTATCGTTGGAATGTAGATTAGTAATGATAACTAAGCTGTTATCTTCAAGGTCTTTATTAACTCAGTTTTTAGTATTTAATTTATTAGCATTTATTATATTGGGATTTTTTACATTCCTTTATTTAAAAGCTATACAGCCTGAGTTAGTTTCAAAACAATCTGATAAGCATCTTCGTATTATTAAAAATATAGAAGCCAATCTAAATATAAAAAAAATTAATATAGACAAAGAAAGTCTAAAAAATTTTTTAACCGAGTATAAATATTTATTTGATGAAATAGACCAAATTAGGTTTGTAGATAAAAATAATAATATTTTATTTGACTCTATTTTTTTAGATATCGATCAAAATGTATTTTTAAAAACCTCTCCAATAGATCAAATCCGTTTAAATGACAAAGAAGAAAATCTTAAAATTGGAGAAAATAACGATATTAAAAAAGATTTAGTAAACGATCCTTTTTTTAAAAAATATACTCAAAAATTTAAAGAGGAAAATAGTTTTAGTGTATTTGAACTTTTAAAGAAAAATTTTATTGTTCACACTTTTTTTAATTTATCCTTAGAAAATAAATATCCTCTTTTTATTATAGTTTCAGAAGTGTCTAACGAAATTATGCTGGCAGTTGAGGAAAGAAAAAACTTTGTTTTAAGGTCAGTTATCGTTGTTGCTATTGTAATTTCTATTTTTTCATTATTTTTAAATGCATATATTATTAAGCCCATAAGATTATTGAATATCTTTGCGAACGATACTTCTCCTGAAAAAAAAAACATGAGCTTAGTGCACAAAATTGAAACAAGAACAGACGAAATTGGCAATTTATCAAGATCTTTGAATGAAATGACTAGTAAATTATATAATCGTATTGATTTAGCCGAGCGTTTTGCATCCGATTTAACCCATGAAATTAGAAATCCCTTAGCATCTCTAAAAGGTGCCTCAGAACTTTTAAATAATACAAATGACAATATAAAAAGAGAAAAGTTATTAAAAATTGTATCTAATGATGTAGATAGAATTGAGAGGTTAATAACTGATTATTCTCAAGTATTAAAAGATGAAGCGTCACAATCTCGATCTGTTCCAAAAGATTTTGATTTAGTTCCAGTGATTGAAAGTGTCATTGAAGACTTTAATACTGATACAAAAACAATGGATAAAAATATTTCTATTCGTTTTGAAAATTTATTAGAAAAAAATAAAGCTATAATATTTGGAATAGAGAGTCGTATTGAGCAGGTAATTGCAAATGTTTTAGAAAATGCAATTTCTTTTTCACCTACAGATGATGAAGTTAAAATTAGTTTGAGTAAAAAAAATAATTTAGTTCAAATGCTTATTCGCGATAAGGGTCCAGGATTTGATGAAAAAAATGTTAATAAAATTTTTGAGCGATTTTATAGTGACCGACCAGATTTAAGTTCTGTAAACCATTCAGGATTAGGATTAAATATAGTTAAAAATATTATAGACTCTCACAAAGGGTCTATAGAAGCCTACAATTATTACAAAAATAAACAGCTTGGTGGAGCGGTTATTGATATAAAGTTACCATCTAAAAATTAAAAGATTGATTTTAAAATAGTAAATTGTTACACGCAGTCACCGATATGGATTATAAAGTTAAAGATATAGAATTAGCAGAATTTGGTAATAAAGAAATTTCCCTAGCAGAGACAGAAATGCCAGGATTAATGGCATTGCGTCGTGAATATGCTGGAAAAAAACCTCTTAAAGGAGCAAATATTTTAGGCTGTTTGCACATGACTATCCAGACAGCAGTATTAATAGAAACTTTGGTAGACCTAGGTGCAAGTGTAAGATGGTCTTCTTGTAATATCTTTTCTACCCAAGATCATGCTGCTGCAGCTATCGCAAAAAAAGGTATACCTGTTTTTGCTTGGAAGGGTGAAACTGAAGAAGAGTACTGGTGGTG
>JAYONI010000103.1:0-2016 GCA_038121265.1 Candidatus Pelagibacteraceae bacterium
TGTTTAGTTAAAATTATATTAGTTATTTTATCTTTAACTTCTCTTGTAATAACAAAAATTTCGTTCAGATATTTAGTTAATAAAGAACTGGCTGATAAAGCTAAATTTGTGAATGATGCAAACACTGCAAAAAAAGTTGCTTTTAAATGTGATGGTGCATTTTTTGCTATCCATGCCAATAGAGGTATCATTGATACTTGTCCCAAAGGAGATTCAACAGCAGTGTTAATGATGGCTATAAATTTTGCATCTACTATTCCATTCGTGGCGGCTGCAGTCCAATGATGGATGCCATAATACATTCCAATACTCGGTAAAAGCAAAACTGATCCAGCTACAGAAAGTACAATAATAATTTTTGAAATTGAATTTTTTGCCATGAATTCTCTAAAGAAAAGGATACCTAGCAAAGTCAGAAGGGCACTAATTAGAGCTAATAAAGATAAGAATTGTTGATCAAAACCCAAAATATCGATTTCAAACCAGCCATTCCCAGGTCCAATATTCGGTACCGCTCTAAAAGCAAAAATTGCAATTGCAGTACCAATAATTGTGTTTTTCATTTGGATTGGCATTTCTTTAATTAAATTTTTCATTAAAAAAATAATTATTGTCATAGATCCAAAGAAAATAATTTCTTGTGCAAACTTAATTTTGGAGGTTCCTATTCCAACGGTAAATATAACAAATACTAAACTTCCTCCCAGTATCCACCAATTAGGTTTTGTTATGGTAGTTTTATTTTTAGATAAAAAATTATTAGAATTTTTTAAATAACTTGCCAGCATAATTCCCGATAAAGAAATAAAGGGTATGATAAGTGCGTATAAATAAATATTTCCATAAATATTAATTTTTTCAGCTTCAGTTAAATTCGCAATATTTGAAAACATGATTACATTTGCAAGAGATACTAAAACTGTGCCACCAATAATTGAAAATCTTCCCAAAGTTTGCATTGTGGTATGCATACTTTTTATAATTTGAGGAGAAAATTCTTCTCCGTCTGCATTTTTCATTGGGATGGCTTCAACAGTCATTGCATCGGCCACCACATCTTGAATGACATAACCGACTGGAGCTAAAATTGAACTTATAACAAACCAAGTTTCAACAGAAACAAAGGTAGCCATATATTTTGTATGAACAATAAGTCCATACATGATTAATAAACTTAAACTGATTAAAGCGGCACCTAAAACAACCAAATAATTTTTTTTATTCCAAATTAAATCTACCAAATGACCAAGAGGCATTTTAAGTGCCCAAGGAATTCCAGTCCAAAAACCAAGACCTGCTAAGAAAGCAGCAGATAAATTTAGATAGTCTTTGACGAAAAAAATACCAACTATTCCTGTTAATCCAGAAATGCCAGCAGCAAGATAAACCATTAGGGGTGGCAAGTAGCTCCACCTAAACTCCTTTGCGATGCTAACAAAAGGAGTAAAAAGTATTTCTTTAGTTTTTTGGATCAATTCAATTTTTAATTGTTTCCATTAGCCAATTAAAATTCTGACTAATGATTTCTTTCAATATATCGCTAGCTTCAAAAAATCCAAAAAAGATTGGAAATTTTTGTAAGACAAGTTCTTTATTGGAATAGATGCTTATAAATAAAATAATAATAAAAAAAATAAAGCTTAGAAGTGTTGTGTAATTTTTTTTTTTAACTACAATTTTTTTCTTTTCTTTAGGTATTAAAATTTCTTCTGATGGGTTTAAATCTTTTAGTGGTTCAGTGTTGCGATAAAGCCATTCTTCATCACAAAATCCACAACGTACCATTCTTCCTTCTTCTGGTATTTCTAGATTAGGAATATCAAATTTATATTTTTGACATTTGCACTCAACGATCATGATCGGTGAAGATAAAGATTAAAATAAAATAATCAATTGTATTTAAAATTATACTTGTGCTTAATTGTGAAATAGTATTTAACAGTTTCAGTTCGGGGGTGCGGTAACGCTGAGATTATACTCTTAGAACCTGATGTTTAATTACAACGTAGGGAGAAC
>JAYONI010000104.1:0-1982 GCA_038121265.1 Candidatus Pelagibacteraceae bacterium
ATTAAAGCTGCAATTTTATTTGGATCAAATAATTCTTTTTTTTCAAACTCAGAAGACTGCCTATTTAATTCTTTCACTTCTTCTGGATTTTGTTTTTTTTTCTCTTCTTTCTTTTTTTCTATTTTTAATTGATTAGGCAGAGGTACTGCTTTTGGTTTTTCTTTTGGAGTAAGTTTTGGTGGAGCTTGCTTGGTAACTACTCTTTTTTCTTTTTCTTCTTTAATTTTCTCAATAATTTCTCTTGCTTTTGGCGCAAAAGGTAGCTGGGTTTTTTCTGATATTTGAATTAAATCGATAGCAATTACGGGAGGAACTTTAATAGGATCCTTCTTCATAAAAGGTAAAGATAAAGCAGTTAGAATAATTAAAACACTATGAAAAAGGATCGATAACGATACACTTTTATACATAGTTTACCTTTTGGTTTCAGAGAGTAATGCTACTTTTGAAAAACCTGATCCAGATAATTTACCCATAATTTCCATTACTCTTCCGTAATTAATATTTCGGTCTCCTCTTATATAAATTCTTGTATCTGTTCTATTTTTTGAAATAGCCAACAACTTTGGTACCAACTCATTAAAAGAAACTTTTGTATCTTGTATAAAAGTTTCTCCTTTAGAATTAATACTTAATGTTAAAGGCTCTTGGTCATCTGGCAAAGAGTCAGCCTCGCTATTAGGTAAATTTACAGGAACTCCCACTGTTAACATCGGAGCTGTTACCATAAATACAATTAATAAAACTAACATGACATCCACAAATGGCGTTACGTTGATTTCGCTCATCAACGATCTCGAGCGTGAACTAGATTTTGAAAATTGAAAAGCCATTTAAATGATGGTTAAAAAACTCTGGGTAAAATTTTCTAATTTTTGCGTATATTTTCTAGAACTACTAGTAAATTTATTGTAAGCGACAACAGCAGGAATTGCAGCCAATAAACCAAGTGCTGTAGCAAATAATGCCTCGGCAATTCCAGGTGCTACAATAGCTAAACTTGTATTTCTTGAAATTGCAATAGATTGAAAAGAATTCATAATTCCCCAAACAGTTCCAAACAACCCTATAAAAGGAGCAACTGATCCTACTGTTGCTAAGAAAGTTAAATTTTTTTCATATTTTTCCACTTCCTTATCAATTGCAACATCCATTACTCTTTTAGTTCTCTCTACTAATTGATTTTTGCCTTTGTGATCTTGAACACATTCCATGCCCGCACGAAATACATTGGTAAGAGGATCATCAGAATCTTTATCTGTTCTTTTGTAAAAATCCAAAGCAGATTTGGAAGACCAAAATTGATCTTCAAAAATCTCTGTTGATCTGAAAATTTTTCGAAAAATTTTAATTTTATCAAAAATAAGTGCCCAAGAAAAAATCGAAGCAGCAATTAACATAATTATTACAGACTTCACGACAAAGTCTGCTCTCATAAAAAGAGTAAGAATTGAAAAATCAGTAGTGCCTAGACTTGTTGCAGCTGTGGTAACTGGATCCATATTAGATATAACTATTAGAACTGAATATTGTCATTAATTTGTCCTTAACAATTACAAAGGTTCGCTTTTAAAGACAACTTTTGAATAAAGTTAATGCCTCTTCTGGCATCTTACTTGGTTTACTTTCTTTGTTAATGCAGGCTAATTTCACTTTTGCTTCAATTAATAAATGTTCTTTATTGTCTCTGCTAATTGACTCTAACTTATAGATGTTTTGCTTCATCATAATCTTAACAGCTGACAGTTCTTCAATAGAAGTCTCCACCATTAAAGAATCCTCAAACAAAGCTGGCTTTTTAAATGCGATATCGCAGTGTGAAACAACAATTTGAAAACCAAAATTTTCCATTAATTTTTGATGATTCAGTCCAAGATCATAAATGAGCTCCGTTCTAGCTCTTTCAAGAAACTTTAAATAGTTTGCATAATAAACAATACCACCAGCGTCTGTATCTTCATAATAAACCTTGGTCTTAAAAT
>JAYONI010000105.1:0-1977 GCA_038121265.1 Candidatus Pelagibacteraceae bacterium
CCTAAAAGATTTTTAACTCTATCAACTAATTTAACGCTTTTTTTAATTTTTTTTGGCATGAAGAATTTGTAAGACGGACGAGATATAGGATAATTATTAATTTTTCAAGGTTATTATTAACTATTGTCCCCAGGGCCTGCTTTTTCGCTATAGTATTTATCTAGTTTATTTTCTTCGTCTTTAAACTTTTCCCACTCTGGCAGCGGATCTTTCTTTTTTGTAATGACAGGCCACTTTTCAGATAGTTTCTTATTAATCAAAACATATTTTTCAGCACCATCATTGGTATCTGGTTCAATAGCATTAATTGGACATTCTGGTTCACATACCCCGCAATCAATGCATTCATCAGGATTAATAACGAGCATATTCTCTCCCTCATAAAAACAATCAACTGGGCAAACCTCAACACAATCTGTTAATTTGCATTTAATACACTTATCGTTAACTACATAGGTCATAAATTTAGTCTTTTTTTAATTAAAATTTTTATATCTCCAATATCTTTATCTTCAACATAAATTAATCCTGCCAATCTTCTAATAAAATTATCTTCATATTCGTGTATTTTTTGATCAGCATAAATAACTTCGAGCACCATTTCGATGATAGATAATCTGTCATTGTACTCTAATTCTTTTATTTTTTTAGTAAAATGAAGTATTTGCAGACTATCATCAACAATCGTTTCGCATTTTCTGATCAGTCTATGAAAATACTCATCATCATTATCTACAAGCCATTTTTGCAAGCAGACTTTAATAAGTTTTTTTTCATTATCTGAATATTCTCCATCAATTTTTGCTGCATAAATTAATACACATACAATTGCTATTTCAGTAGTTATTGTGTTGTCCTCAATTGTGGTTTGCTTTTGAAACCATTTCATCATGAAATAATTTTCATATTTTTTAGTTTTGCGAATGGATTACTTGTATCTTTATATTTCATTTTTTTAATAGTATTTTTTTTAGGTTTATATTGAAAATGAATTTTGTCATTTTCATTTTTAACAATATAGTTCATTTTAAGCATTAAGTTTTTAAAATCATCTTTGCTACATCCTAGTAAATTTAACATATCACTTTGAAGTTCAAATATTCCGTTTTTACTTGTTTCTAAAATTTTTAAAAATAGTCTTTCTAAAATATCAATTCTTACAATGTATTGATCAAAAGTTTCAAAACCACAAATTAAAAGAAATTTACTATTTTTATTTTTAAAATTTTTAATAAAATTTAATCCAAATGTTGGATATATATTTTCTTTGATATTTTCAAAACAGTTCCAAAGAATAGTTTTATATGTAACAGCATGAGGTTTAACCATTCTTGGCTGGTACACGTGATATCTTCCAATTTTTACACCCAGTTTTCTTAATATATATCTATCTTCTTTATTAATTTGTTTAATTAAATCATTGATACTATCTCTCTTTAAAACTCCATTATTTTCAAATAATTGATAGCATAACCCCTTAATTATTTTATTTTCCGTTTTTGGATTTTGTATTTCAACTAAATCCTTCAATAAAGTTTTAGTTTGCATATCAATCCAATGTTGCATGGTATTTGCTACTTGTTGTTGATCCTGTAATTCTAAACTTTCATCAGAATAAACCTTAACTTCAGGGCTCAAATAATTTTTTCCGGGAGAAATTTTTCCGATTTGATTTTCCTTCCAGTAAATTTTCCCATCATGTTGAAGTTTAAAAAATTCAGAATTTTCAATAATTTCTTTAGCTCTTTCTTTTAACTCGATGGCAGCACCACTTCTTGCAGCTTTTTGAATAGATTTTATATCAGTTTGCAAGGCAGATTTAGAATAATCTAGAGATAATTTTAATCCATTAATTTTACCAACCAACTGCCCATCGATGACAATTTCATTATTATCAGAAATTTTTGTTTCTAGTTGAATGTCTTGTTTCAATCCTCTTGAAAGAATGCTTATTCTTTTATCAACAAAACTTTTAGA
>JAYONI010000106.1:0-1883 GCA_038121265.1 Candidatus Pelagibacteraceae bacterium
TGGAAAAAGACTGTGCGTGGTCTGATAGCTCAGTTGGTAGAGCAGAGCCCTGAAAAGGCTTGTGTCGGTGGTTCAAATCCACCTCAGACCACCATTTTTTTATTTGCATTTTAATTCTTAGATTGATAATCAACCCGTAATTGCAATGATAAAAATATATAGATCTACACATAGACACCACTTTCATGCTGAGCATTTGCTTGGCCAATAGAATTATATATTTAACCACAAAATAATATTATAAATAAAAAATATGCAGCTGTAGCTCAGTTGGTTAGAGCGCTGGTTTGTGGAACCAGATGTCGGTGGTTCGAGTCCACCCAGCTGTACCAAAACAATGAATAAAAAAACATTTAAACCTAGTAGCGATTTACCGCTTGGTTTTACAGATAGACAAGAAGAAGAACTTCTTATTCGAGATCTTTTAATCTCTAATATTAAAAAGATTATGTCTAAATACGGTTTCCAATATCTTGAAACTCCCAGTTTTGAGTATACGGAAAGTATTGGAAAATTTTTGCCCGATAAAGACAGGCCTTCAGAGGGTGTATTTTCATTTCAAGATGAAAAAAAATGGCTTTCTTTACGATATGATTTAACCGCTCCACTAGCAAGATATGCAGCAAAAAATTTTGATAATCTTCCAAGACCATTTAAAAGATTTCAGTTGGGTACTGTATGGCGAAATGAAAAACCTGGACCAGGTAGATTTAGAGAATTTTTACAATTTGATGCTGATTATATTGGCACAAGTAATTTATTTGCAGATGCAGAGCTTTGTTTTTTAATTTCAGAAATATTATTAAGTTGTGGACTAAAAACAAATGAATTTAATATTAAAATATCCAACCGAAAGCTTTCTAAAGGTCTTTTAGAAAAATTAAATATCACTGATGAGCAAAAACAATCAATTACACTACGAGCAATTGATAAATTAGATAGAGTCGGCATAGAAGGTGTTCAGTATTTGCTTGGAAAGGGCAGAAAAGATAAATCTGGTGATTTTACAAAAGGAGCTGAGCTGGAGGAAAATCAAATTAAAGAGATTCTAAGTTTTTTGAATATTAAAAATCTTTCAGAAAATAACTATGAAAGCATAAAAAAAATTGCAGATGGAAATAAGTTAATAGAAGAGGGAATTCAAGAAATGCAATTAATGGAAAAATATTTTTTACTATTTAATTTTAAAAACTATATTTTTGACCCCACAATCGTTAGAGGATTGGAGTATTACACAGGTCCTATTTTCGAGGCTAATTTAACGTTTGGTGTGAACAATAACAAAGGAGAGAAAATCGAATTTGGATCAATTGGAGGAGGTGGAAGGTATGATGATTTGGTAAAAAGATTTAATAATCAAGAATGCCCATCCACTGGAATTTCACTTGGATTAGATCGTTTAATTTATGCTATTGTTCAAAAAAACATCATTAATACAGAAAAAAAATCACCAATTTTAATATGTGTGTTTGATGAAAAATATATGAGTTTTTACATGAGAGTACTTAGCGCTCTTCGAGAAAATAATATAAGCGCTGAAATTTACTCTGGTTCATCAAACATAAAGTCCCAACTAAAATATGCAGATAAAAGAGGATGCAATTATGTAATTTTATGCGGCGAAGATGAGGTGAGCAAAAACTTAGTCACTATTAAAAATCTTAACCTTGGAAAAAAAGTTTCTGAAAATATAAAAAACCGAAGTGAATGGAAACAGTCTGAAGAAGCCCAAAAAACAATTCCTTTTGAACAATTATTAAATGAATTTGCGTAATGAAAATAGGATTAGAAAAAAAAAAATTAAAAGAAGATTTTTCAAAAAAAATATTAAATTTTTTTAAAAAAAGAAAATTTAATTTTACAGATCTTGATTTATTAATAGA
>JAYONI010000107.1:0-1865 GCA_038121265.1 Candidatus Pelagibacteraceae bacterium
AATTTAGAAAATATTTCAAATATTGAAAATATTGATTCAGAAAATTACGAAGTAAAAAAAACTTCTAATAAAAAAAATAAAAAAAAGGTAGATGAATCAAAAGACAGCTAGCATTTCTGAGCATTTAAAAGAGTTAAGATCTAGGTTGTTAAAATCTATAGTTCTTTTATTAATTTCTTTTGTAATTTGTTATTATTTTGCTGATAAAATTTATTCTTTTTTATTAGATCCTTATGTGCAGGCCACAAAGGGAGATGTGGTGCAGCGAAGAATGATTTTTACTGCTATGCATGAGACTTTTTTAACTTACCTTAAGTTAGCTTTTTTTTCTGCACTATGTATTTCTTTTCCAGTAATATTAATTCAAATATGGAAATTTATTGCTCCAGGATTATATAAAGATGAAAAATTAGCACTTTTGCCATTTTTAATCTCAACACCAATTTTATTTATTATGGGCGGTATGTTAGTTTATTATTTAATTATGCCTTTGGCGATAAAGTTTTTTTTGTCTTTTGAAACTACAGCTGTAACTTCAGGATTGCCGATACAATTAGAAGCAAAAGTGAATGAGTATTTATCTCTAATTACCAGATTAATTTTTGCATTTGGATTAAGTTTTCAATTACCAGTGTTATTAACATTATTGGCAAAAGTTGGCTTTATAGACTCTGAATATTTAAAAAAAAGACGAAAATACGTAGTAGTTATAATTTTTGCTGTTGCAGCTGTTTTAACTCCACCAGATCCAATTACGCAAGTTGGATTAGCGTTACCTTTATTGTTATTATATGAACTTTCGATTTTAACAGTCAAATTTGTTGAAAAAAAATAATGTTAATTTTAAAAGATATTAGAAAAGATCCTGAATTTTTTAAAAAAAAATTAAAATCAAGATTTGTTGAAAATTCAGATAAGCTAATTGATGACCTTGTAAAATTTGACAACAATTTGAGATCTAATTTAGAGTTACAACAAGATCTTCAAAACAAAAGAAATTCAATTTCAAAATCTTTAAGTTCAATTAAAGATAAAAAAAGTAATGAATTTATAAAAAAAACAGAAGAAGTAGGAGAGATAAAATCAAAAATATCTAATTTAGAAGAAGTCATAAGCAATCTATACAAGAGTATAGACGATATTTTACATAATTTACCTAATATTCCTGACGATAATGTACCTTTAGGTGCTGATGAAACTTCGAATAAAGAAATAAAATTATTTGGAAAAATCAAAGAATTTGATTTTAAACCTTTAAGTCATGAAGAGATAGGTAGCAAGTTAGGTCAAATTGATTTTGAAACTGCTGTAAATATTTCAGGCTCAAGGTTTGTGATACTCAAGAAAGATATTGCTAAGCTAGAAAGGGCATTAATAAATTTTATGATTGATGTTCATACAAAAGAAAATGATTATGAAGAGGTAAATGTTCCTGTGTTAGTTAAAGAAGAAACTATGTTTGGAACGGGCCAATTACCAAAATTTAAGGATGAGCAATTTAAAACAACAAATAATTTGTGGTTAATTCCAACAAGCGAAGTGTCATTAACAAATATGGTTGCTAATCAAATTGTAGCATATGAACAATTGCCTTTACGTTATGTAAGTGCATCCTTATGTTTTAGATCAGAAGCAGGAGCGGCTGGCAAAGACACAAAAGGTATGATGAGACAGCATCAATTTACCAAAGTGGAGTTGGTAAGTATAATTCAACCAGAATTTAGATTTGAAGAGCTTGAAAGACTTACTAAATCTGCGGAGATTATTTTGCAAAAATTGGAACTTCCTTATCGTGTTACTCTTTTATCGTCAGGTGATATGGGCTTTGGTGCAGAAAAAACTTATGACCTTGAAGTTTGGATACC
>JAYONI010000108.1:0-1863 GCA_038121265.1 Candidatus Pelagibacteraceae bacterium
ATTATGCAAAGCCAATTAAATTTCACGGAAGAAGTAAAAAACAATACTTCAGATATTTACGAAAGAATTAAAAGCTTTGTGCCTGATGTTGAATGGCCGTTTGTAGCTCCTTACATTTACGAAATAAATAAATTAAAAAAAGAAACTAACTCTGTAATTTTAGCTCACAATTATCAAACGCCTCAAATTTTTTACGGCGTTGCTGACATCGTGGGAGACTCACTAGCTCTAGCAATCAAAGCAGCTGAGGTTAAAGAAGAAAACATTATTATGTGTGGCGTACACTTTATGGCTGAAACAGCTAAAATCATGTCTCCTGAAAAAAAAGTATATTTACCCGATATGCGAGCAGGTTGTTCTTTAGCAGCATCTATAACTGGAGAAGATATTAGAAAATTAAAAAAACAACATCCAGGAGTTCCTGTTGTTACCTATGTAAACACAACAGCAGATGTAAAGGCTGAAACTGATATCTGTTGTACATCGGCTAATGCGGTAAAGGTAGTTGAGTCTTTGGGTGTAAAAAAAGTCATTTTTTTACCAGATGAATATTTAGCAAAATATGTTGCAAGTAAAACAGATGTAGAAATTATTTCATGGCATGGAAAATGTGAAGTGCATGAAAAATTTAGCGAAAAAGAAATTCATGAACTTAGAAAAAACTATCCAGATTTAACTATTATTGCCCATCCAGAATGTCCTCCTGATGTTATTAATGCTTCTGATTTTGCTGGATCTACATCACACATGGTTAATTACGTTAAAGACAAAAAACCAAAAAATGTGTTCTTGGTAACAGAATGTTCTATGAGCGATAATGTGGAAATAGAAAACCCTGATGTCAATTTTGTAAAACCTTGTAATTTATGTCCTCACATGAAGTCGATAGAATTACCAAAAATTCTAGATTGTTTAAAAAATAAAACAAATGAAATCTTAATCGACTTTGACACTATTAACCGAGCAAGAAGTTCTATTGAAAGAATGATTGCAATAGGTAGACAAGATTAAAAATTTGAAAAGTTTTACGATTAATAAAATAGTTTCAGAAGCAATCCAAGAAGATATCCCAAATGGAGATGTAACCTCCTTAGTGCTCATAGATCAAAAAACAAATGTATCAGCTAATATAAAAGCAAAAGAAAATGGCGTTCTATGTGGATCCTCTATTGCAAAACAAGTTTTTAAAAAAATAGACAAAACTTTACAAGTCAACCTTGCCAAACAAGAAGGAAGTTTCATTAAAAAAAATCAAACTGTGATGACGATAAAAGGAAAAAAGATTTCTATTTTACAGGCAGAAAGAACAGCGCTAAATTTTTTAGGTTTATTGTCAGGAATTGCTAGCAAAACAAACTATTTAGTTTCCAAAACAAAGAAATTTAAAACAAAAATTTGCTGTACAAGAAAAACCTTACCTAATTTAAGAATGTTACAAAAATATGCTGTACGCATAGGCGGTGGAACTAATAATAGAATGAATTTAAGTGATGAAATATTCATTAAAGACAATCACTTTATTCAAGAAGGAAACTTTAGGTCGATAGTTCAAAAAAGTATTAAAAATAATAAGAAAAAAAAAATAATTACAGTAGAGGTAGATAATTTACATCAGCTAAAACAGATTAAAGACCTCAAGGTTAATAGAGTTTTGTTTGATAACATGAAACCCGCTTTAATTAAGAAGGGATTAACTCTTTTGCCAAAAACAATTGAAACAGAGGCTTCAGGAAATATTAATGAGGCAAATATTCTTTCTTATGCAAAAACAAAAGTAAAAAGAATATCCATGGGCAGTCTTACACACAGTATTCGTAACTTTGATTTTTCTCTAGAAATTAAAAAATAACTTTTATTTTTGCG
>JAYONI010000109.1:0-1862 GCA_038121265.1 Candidatus Pelagibacteraceae bacterium
AATTGATTAAAAAATAAGAACATTTCTGCTGTCCATCTACCTATTCCCTTAATTTGAGTTAAATATTGAATTGCATCTTCATCATTCATTTTTTTTAATTTTCTCATATCAATTGTTTTGTCGTAAAAATTTTTTGCTAAAATTTTAAGATATTCAATTTTTTGCCTAGATAAACCACAAGCAGCAAGCTGCCTTTTTTGTAAATCTAAAATATTTTTTGGTTTTATTTTTTTTGCTTTCTGAGAAAATTTTTTCCATACAGCATTTGCAGCTTGAACAGAAATTTGCTGACCAATAATAGATTTACATAATGAATAAAAGGGATCTTTTCTTGAAACTAAACTTCCTGAATAATTAAGAATAATTTTTTTTAATACTTTATCTTTCTTGGATAAAGTTTTTTTTGCTAAACTCCAATAACTAGGTTTGGTCATAATTATATTTGCCTAGTAATAACTGGTTTAACATTTTTAATTTGCTCTCTTTTAAAAATAATTACTGAACTTAAAATAATTAGAAACGCACCAAATAAAGTTGAGACATGTGGAATTTCATTAAAGAAAAAAATTCCGGACACTGTTGCAAATACTAAACTTAAATACTTAATGGGCGTAACTGTCGAAACTGATCCTTTGCGCAAAGACATGGTTAAAAATATATTTCCCGTAGATCCAGCAATACCAATTGCTACCAGAGGTAATAAATCTTGAAATTTTGGAAGTACAAATTGAAAAAATAAAGAACATGCTCCAACCGCAATTAATGTTAACGTAAAATAAATTGCTATTAAATAATCAGGTTCAGTTTCAGATAATTTTTTAATTAGAACTGCTATAATTCCAAATCCAATACAAAATAAAATGGGAAACAAAGAATAAACTGAAAACATATCCGTTCCCGGTTTTAACACTACTACAACACCTAATAGACCAATGATAATTGCAGCCCAACGATACATTCTTACTTGCTCTTTCAAGATAATCATTGAGAAAATAGTTGCAAACACCGGTGCAGCAAAAGTAATGGTGATCGCATCTGCCAATGGTAAAAACTTTACACCCAAATAAATTCCAATCATTGCAATAGCTCCAATGATAGCTCTTGTTAAATGAAGTTTTAATTTAGTGGTTTGAAAAAAATTTTTATATCTGTCTCGCGGAATAATAAAAATGATGGGAATAAGACCAAAAAAACCTCTAAAAAAAATTATTTCTCCAGTTGGATAAATAGAAGACATAAACTTTACCAGAACATCCATAATAGAAAAGCTCAAAGCACTTATAGCCATATAAATAGCGCCTATTTGATTTGAAGAGAGCATTGTGGATTTATTTTACCATGGTTCAAGATCTTAGTATAAGTAATTTCAAATGAGTAAAGCTATTTTCGCTGCAGGATGTTTTTGGTGTATTCAAGAAATCTATGAAGCCATGTCAGGTGTAACCAAAACAACAGTTGGTTACATTGGGGGTCATACACCATCTCCGACTTATGAAGAAGTTTGCACAGGTAATACCAATCATGCAGAAGCTATCGAAATAGAATTTGATGAAACCATTATTAGTTTTGAAAAACTACTAAATACTTTTTGGGAAATTCATGACCCAACAACTTTAAATCGACAAGGTCCAGATATTGGAACTCAGTATAGATCTGCAATTTTTTATACCAATGAAGAACAAAAAAAAATATCTGAAAATTCGATCCATATTTTAAATAAAGAAAAATTTGAGGGAAAAATTGTTACAGAAATTACAAAAGCAACTACTTTTTTTCCTGCTGAAGAATATCACCAACATTACAATCGTAAAATGAAAAAAAAATATGGCATTAGTTAGTACTGATTGGTTAAGAAAAAATAT
>JAYONI010000110.1:0-1861 GCA_038121265.1 Candidatus Pelagibacteraceae bacterium
GCAATTGATAACACTTGGGCTACACCATATTATTTTAAACCGATTAAGTTTGGTTTTGATATGTCAATTGTTTCTGCAACAAAATATTATTCTGGTCATTCAGATGTGATGGGTGGAACTTTAGCAGTTAATAAAAAAGTTTTTAATAAAGTTTATAATACTCAAAGAATTACTGGACTAAGATTAAGTCCTGATGATGCATATTTAATTACTAGAGGCTTACGAACACTCGATGTTAGATTAGATAAACATAGAGATAATGCGAAAAAAGTATCAGAATTTTTATCTAAGTTTAAAAATATCAAATTACTTTATCCTTATAAAAAAGACTCCTTTAATTTTAGAATGTGGAAAAAATATTATTCAGGTGCATCTGGATTAATGGGTCTTAGAATTAAATCAAAAAGTAAAAATTCTGTAGTGAAATTTGTAAATTCTCTAAAACTATTTGGTCATGGTTATAGCTGGGGTGGCTTTGAAAGTTTAGCATTACATCAAAATGTTAGAGAACAAGGTTTAAGAAGTTATCTTAAACTTGCAGATAACGAATATATCGTAAGATTACATATTGGTCTTGAAGACCCTGATGATTTAATTGCAGATATTAAACAAGCTCTTAAACATCTTAAATGACAACAGAAAAATTTTTTAAAAATAATACAGCTTTAGTTACTCTAATTGCTGCTTGTGGGGTTGTTTTTATTTCATTAGGAGTAAGACAGACTTTTGGATTATTTTTTTTAGACTTTAAAGAAGAATTAGATATTTCTCTCACTCAATCAGGATTAGCTATAGGAATACAAATGCTAATGTGGGGATTAACAGGTCCTATTTTTGGAGCAATCGCGGATAAATATGGTGGACCTAAAGCCATTTCTTTAGCATTTATTTTTTTTATAGCTGGTATTTATTTTTTATATGCTGGACCGAATACAGGAATTTTTTTTCAATTAGATCTTGGAATATTAGTTGGTATTGGTCTAGGAGGTACGGCCATTAGTATTCCAATGGCAGTAGTTGGTAAACATTTCCCTTTATCAAATAGAACCATTGCGATGAGTATTGTAACGGCTGTTGGATCATTTGGATATTTTATGTCACCATTGTTTACGTCCTATTCTCTTAAAGCATTTGGCTGGAATGATACCTTATTATTTTTTATTTTTGCTTTAGTAATTGGTTTTGCAATATCTTATTTTGTTAGATCACCATCTAAAGAACAAAGTATAGAGCAACCCAATACACAAAATACATCTGAGGCCTTAAAAGAAGCTTTAGGAACAAAAAGTTATGTATTGTTAGTTTTGGGTTTTTTTGTTTGTGGTTTTCATATCACGTTAGTTGGAACTCATGTACCTACCTATGTAATTGATCGAGGGCTAGAAGAATGGACTGCAGCAGCAATTTTATCTTTGATAGGTTTGTTTAATATTTTTGGTTCACTTTTAAGTGGATATCTTTCAACTAAAATAAGTAAAAAAATAATCTTAAGTGCAATTTATGCTCTTCGAGGAGTTTCAATAATTTTATTTATTTTTTTACCAGCGAGCACTCTTAACGCTTTTATATTCGGTGCAAGTTTTGGGTTTTTATGGTTATCAACTGTTCCTGCTACAAGTGGAATTGTCGCCCATTTATTTGGAACAAAATATTTAGGTTTACTGTATGGTATTGTTTTTTTAAGCCACCAAATTGGATCTTTTTTTGGAGCGTATTTAGGAGGTCTATTTCATGATTTATATGGCTCATATGACTATGCGTGGTATTTAGCTATTGCACTCTCAGTTTTTGCAGCAATAATACATTTGCCTATTAAAGAACAAGCTGTGTTAAGATTAAAAACTGAATAAATTGAAAACAA
>JAYONI010000111.1:0-1821 GCA_038121265.1 Candidatus Pelagibacteraceae bacterium
AGTGGTAAATCTTCGTCCAGCATGGTGTTACAAATATCTACAAAAGGTACTTGAGCTATAATTCCTAAAAAAAGATCTGGTCTTTCATTTGCAATGTAGCCCATTAATAAGCCACCTGCAGAACCACCTTGGGCAATAATTTTTTTCTTTGAGGTGTATTTTTTTTCACACAATGTTTCAGCGCAAGCAATAAAATCTAAAAAAGTATTTTTTTTATGCATTAATTTTCCTTGCTCATACCACTCCTGTCCCTTTTCTCTTCCCCCTCTGATATGTGCTATGGCATATACAAAACCTCTATCTATGAGAGAAAATCGATTAGAAGAAAAAGAATCTGGTATTGTAATTCCATAACTTCCGTAACCATATAATAACAAAGGATTTGAACCGTCTAACTTTGTATCTTTTTTGTAAAAAACAGTAATTGGAACTTCTGCACCATCATGTGAATGACAAAAAAATCTATCACAACTATAAGCATCAGGATTAAAACCTGAGGGAATTTCTTGAACTTTTTTAAGAATTTTTTCTTTTGTTTTACAATTATAATCAAAAATTGAGCGTGGGGTTATGGGCGAAGAAAAGCTAAATCTTATCCAGTCCGTGTCATACTCATATTGATTAAATAGGCTTAAATCATAAGCTTTTTCTTGGAAATGAATGCTGTGTTGATCATTTGTTTTGAGATTATAAATGATAATTTGATTTAATCCTTCTAGTCTTTGCAAATATATAAGCCAGTCTTTTAGTAGCAAGAAGTCAATAATAAAAATATTTTTTTGATAAGGCACAAAATCTTTCCAATTTTCTTTAGAAAAATTTTTTTCCTCACAAATCATTATTTTGAAATTTTTAGCCTCACTTTGATTTGTTAAAATGTAAAAATAACTTTCACTGTGATCTATTTCATATTCTTCCTTTTCAATTCGCGGTGAAAATAATATTAGGGGACTATCTTGATTAGATAAATTTTTTAAATAATATTCACTTGTTTGATGATCTGCTGTTCGTATTAGT
Source organism: Candidatus Pelagibacteraceae bacterium (assembly GCA_038121265.1). Taxonomy (GTDB): domain Bacteria; phylum Pseudomonadota; class Alphaproteobacteria; order Pelagibacterales; family Pelagibacteraceae; genus IMCC9063. The sequence continues at coordinate 1,018 of JAYONI010000111.1, forward strand.
AAAAATTTTTTACTTTGTGATAAGCTTATGGAACAAAAAAATGCAGGATCTTTTTCTTCAAAAATAATTTTATCTTTAGCAAAATCATCTCCAATATGATGTTGGTAAACTTTATTTGGTCTTTGATTGTGATCTAATCCGATATAATAAATTGTGGTATTATTGGGATCCCAGATAATTTCACCTGTTGTATTGGGAATATCAGAAGTTATAATTTTTTGATCTATTAAATTTTCAACAGATAAAGAATAATTCTCACTTCCATTTTTATCAATATTATATGCAATATATTGATGATTATGACTGTGAGCTAGTGAGGCTAAATTAAAGAATTTTTGACCTTTGGCTCTTTTAGGGGAATCAAAAATTGTTTCAATTTTTTTTTGACTATTTATTCTTTTGTAGCAGGGATACTCAGAACCTTCTTCATATTCTGTATAATAAAAGAATTCACCATCTTTCATTGGAACAGATGAGTCTTTATCTTTAATCCTACCTTTTAATTCTTTAAATATTTCCTCTTTTAATAAATCTAAATCTTGTAGATTTGATTGAGTATAATTATTTTCTGCCTCAAGGTAGTTTTGTACTTCAGGATTTAAATTTTTAGGTTTCTTTAATACTTCTTGCCAATTTTTTTGCTTAATCCATGCGTAATCATCAATAAGATGTTCCCCATGTATTTTTGTTACATTGGTTTCTTTTCTTAGTTTAGGTATTGTATGCTTCATTTATGAATATTATTTTTTTGGGTATTGTAGTTTTTTTAACTGTATACGGTTTTTTATGGTTAATGGCCAATGT
>JAYONI010000112.1:0-1817 GCA_038121265.1 Candidatus Pelagibacteraceae bacterium
ACTTCATGAACAAAAATCCAAGCCCAGATAGGACCTGCAATAGCTTCGGTAAAAGTAAAGATACCAATTTTAGCAGAAGGTGTTTTTCTTGAACCCAAGGTTAAACAAATGAAACCTGGTGCATATTGTAAAGATCCAAAGAAAAAAACTAAAATAAGATCATGAGTACTAATTGCAATATTGCCTCCTAGTACAAATCCAAAAAATAAAGCTAACAAACCAGACACTGCCACTGCTGGTACCATATCAATCTGAGGATATTTTCTTATAAGAAAAACAACCGAAGTAAAAGCAACGGGTATGATAAAAGCAAATGCATTACCAAATGCGGTACCGCCTGAAATTTTAGTTCCAATCATAATGTACAGACCGGTTGCAGCTAATAAAATAGCTATAAAAGTAGAAAGATTAATTTTTTCTTTTAAAAAAAAATAACCCATGATGGCAAGAAAGAAAGTTTGAATACTAATAATGAATACAACATTAGCAACCGTTGTATATTTTAAGGCAAACATATAAGCGGCACTTCCCGTTGCATACAAACAAGCACAAATCAAACCAGCCCAACCCAGAGAAGTAAATTTTCCTACAAACGATGTTTGATTAGTAAAAAAAACAAATAAAAAAACAGCAGGTGTGAAAAAGACGGATCTCCAGAAATAGATTGTCCAAGGATCGGTCATTTCAAACGAACGAAAAATAGTTCCACCAGAGCTAAGAAATAATCCGCCTAAAGCAATCAACAGAGGACCAGGAATTTTATCAATAGACATTCACTTTTTTTCCTTTAGAAATTCTCTCATGAAGATCGGATTTATAGGTACAGGCAAAATCACCACCTCGGTTATAACTGGATTATTTAGGTCAAAAGCGAACCTGAAGCAAATTCTTATTTCTGAGCGTAGCAAAAAGAATTCCCGTGCTTTAGCTAAACGATTTAAACAGGTGAAGGTTGTTAAAGATAATCAAGAGATTATTAATCGATCGAACTGGGTTGTCTTAGCAGTAGTTCCAACGGTTGCAAAAAAAATCTTACACGACTTACAGTTTAAAAAAGGTCAAACGGTTATTAGCTTTGTCTCTACGTTGAATATGAAAGATTTAAGAAAATTTACATCACCTGCAACACTGGTGTTTAAAGCAGCACCATTGCCAATGGTCGAAAGTAAATTAGGCCCTATTGTATTGTATCCAAGCAATAACAAAGTGAATGCTTTGTTTAATAAAATTGGAACAGTGATTAATGCAAAAAATGAAAAAGAAAATAATTATCTTTGGACTTTAACAGCAGGAATGGCAACTTATTTAGAACTATGCGCAACGCTTGAACATTGGCTTGTGCAAAGAAAAGTGAACGCTGCAAAAGCAAAACGAATGGTAACCAGTTTAGTTTTTGGTTTGTCGCATACTTTGCTGCTATCCAAACAAGATACAAGAAAATTAGTAAAAGAATATCAAACTAAAAAAGGCATTAACGAGGAATTATTGCTTCGGTTAAAAAAAGATAAAGTGTTTGATAAACTAAATAAAAATTTAAATACTATTTTTGCAAGAATTAAAAAAGCAAACGACCAATAAGGAGAAAACAATATGAGTGAATTTAAAGATGTAGAAGGTAATTGCATTAATCCAGATCCAGATACAAAAGATTTTGTACTGAATCACACTATGTTACGTGTAAAAGATCCAAAAAAATCATTAGATTTTTATACAAGAGTGATGGGTATGACATTGGTGCGTAAGAATGATTTTCCAGGAGGAAAATTTTCTCTTTATTTTTTAGGAACTTTTAATGAGGAAGAAAAAAAATCTATTCC
>JAYONI010000113.1:0-1750 GCA_038121265.1 Candidatus Pelagibacteraceae bacterium
CCTTCTCTTTTCTCATTATTTAAAGGACTAGTAAAAGGTTGTTCCGTTCCCTCGTTTCGTAAAATATCATATTGCAAAGGTGTTAATATTTTTTTCCACTGAGCATTTGTTTTGATTATTTTTGCGATCGCTGCAAAGGCATTGCTTGGAATAAAAGCAGCAAGCAAAAATAGTTGACCTATTTTTTTAAGAAAATCTCGTTTCAGCATCAATCTATGATATATACTTATTATAATTATGCAAATATGTGGATAGACGAAAATACAAATAAACTTCCATTAATTTCAAGAATCATTCTTTTCTTTCAAAAAAAAAGATTTGGATTTGAACTTAATCCTACTAAGGCATGGGGCAAGGTACCTGCCTTAATGTTTGCTATGAATTTTTTTTTTAAAATTATTTCAAGAAAAAAATCATTAATATCGGAAGCACTGCGAACATTAATTTCCGTTCGCATATCACAAATCAATGAATGTGATTTTTGTATTGATATGAATTCTTATTTATATGCCCAAGCAACTGGACAAATGGATAAAATCAATGCTCTTAGTTTTGCCCAAACTAGTGAACATTTTACGGATCAGGAAAAAGTTGCCTTAGAATATGCTGAAAACATGACTCATACAAACCGAACCATCTCCGATTCCTTAAAAGAAAAATTAAAACTACATTTTTCTGATAAGGCCATTGTGGAACTCACGGCAATTATTGCTTACCAAAATATGTCGAGCAAATTTAATGCTGCCTTAGATGTAAAAAATAACGGTTTTTGTAAAATTAAATAATACTATTTGAGCCAATTGCTTTTTTCTAAAAACATTAGCATCTCTTTTTGTTTTGCACTTAAAGGATTTGTCACTTTCCATTTTTGATATAATTTTTGGATATCTTCCAAAGTATCAATATCATGGAAAAAATAATTTTCGATTTGATACTTGGTTAAGTAAGAAACAAAATTTTTTAACGTTGTATTTGAACTGTATTGAACTGAGGTAAAAACAGTTTCTAGATTTTTATCTTTGGTTGCAAAAATACAAAAGCCACCATCTATTGTTGGATAAAAAATGTTACTATTATTTTTTACTAAATCAGCGCTTTTTTTTAAAATATCAGCAGTAATTTCAGGAATATCGGAACCCGTTAAAATAACGTGATCTACAAAGCTGGAAGCAAATTTATAAGCATCACGCATCGAAATTCCAAGTTCGGAGGAATAAATATTCATTATACCAAGATTAGAAAGACCTAGCTGTTCTATATAAGAATTATCATGACCATTATTTACAAAAACAATTTTATTCATTTCATTATTTTGAAGTTGGACAATGTTTTCTTTCATGATCGATAAGCACAAACGATTAAATTGATTGACAAAATCATCATCCGTTTCTTTACGTAGTCTCGTCTTAGATTGAAGCGAAGATGGATCTTTAGAAAAGAAAATATAAATATTTTGAACTTGTTTTTTTTTAAATTGAATGATTTGAATTATAGTTCTCCAAACAGTAATAATGGTTTGAAATAATATTTTAGCTTTATACTTTCTTGCCGAAGTAATAATTGTTTTAGGCAATGCTTGAATGGTAACGTGTAAAGATTTAGCTCTCCAGATAAGCTCATGATCCTCTCCTCTATTTAAAGTCTCATTAAACATACCAAGGAAAAAAAATAATTTTTTTGATAATAAAAAACCCTGATCACCAAACGGAATTTGAAATAATTTAGATCTATAGTTTGCACCGATGGCATT
>JAYONI010000114.1:0-1746 GCA_038121265.1 Candidatus Pelagibacteraceae bacterium
TAATTTCTATTTTAATGTCTTTATCGTTAATTCCAATCTTGCTTACCAAAAGAAAACCACCTGCTTTTAAAAAAATACAAAATTTAACAATTACTGAACTATATAAAATTTCTCCGTTAGGTGTTGTGAGTTCAGTACTAACTGGATTTATTCATTCAGCTGTATTTACTTTACTTGCGGTGTATGCGGCAGCTTTGAATTTTAGTTTAATTGAAATAGGTTTTATTACTTTTTTACTCACTATTTCAGGTGCATTAGCACAATTTCCTATCGGATATTTATCTGATCTTTTTGATAGAAGAAAAATGATATCAACTTTTTCTTTGTTAGCTGCATCTTTTGCTTTTATATTAATTTTTATTTCCTCTTTAGTGAATACTTCAGACTTATATAAATTTTTATTTTACCTTTTTATTATCTTGTATGCATTTTGTAGCTTGCCGTTATTTTCTTTAAATCTGTCTCATACGAATGACTTTATTTCGAAAGATAAATTTGTGGCTGCTGGTGCAGGTTTGCAATTTGCTTTTGCTTTTGGTGCTATGGCAGGTCCTTTTGCTTGTTCATTATTTATGAGCTTACTTGGACCTAAAGGATTTTTTATCTTCTTAGTGGCTGGCAATATTTTAGTTGGAATGTTTGCGCTATACCGAATGAGTATTAGGCCTGTGATGGAAAATAAAGATAATCAATTCTTTCCAGTTCCAAAAAGCATCACCCCAGTTGGAATGGAACTCAATCCTGCTGCAAATACAGAAGAAGAAAATAAAATTTAATTATCTGGATTTGTTAGATCATCCAAAGTCACAACTTTATTAATGTCATGCATTTCTCTTACTTTGGGTCTGGGAGTATTGGAAGTTGTTTCTGAAATTAGAGGGGCCCGTTTTGACTTTTTATTTGCTAAACGATCTTTTCGTTTTTGCTCTTTTTGCATAGCACGTTCACCACGTTTTGCTTTGTAGTTGTAGTGTATGCCCAACGGGCCTCCTAACTTGTTATGTGATTGGGATTATTCTTGCTTTAGATTTACCGCAGATGGGCCCTTTGGACCGTCTTCGACATCAAAATTAATAGAACTTCCTTCATCTAGGTAATCTAAGCCAGCCGCTTGGACTGCAGAGATATGTACGAAAACATCTTTTTTTCCGTCTTCGCGTTCAATGAAACCAAAACCTTTTTTTTCATTAAACCATTTTACTTTTCCTTTTAGACTCATTTTTTACTTTCTTGTTATTATTAGTATTTTGTACTTGTAAAACAAATACACTGCGTCTTAGATAGAAAAAAGAAGCCAATGTCAAACAAACGAAGGATCAGATCAAATAAAGCTTGCTGTGCCTCAATAGTACGAGGGATGGATTATTAATTGGAAGGTAGCTGTTTTTTATTTTTCAAAAATAACAAGTATGCAACTACTTCATACAAACCATGAAACATAGAAAAAATAATTGGCAGTCCCAATACTTTGGATAATATTTTGTATCTTGGAATTTTAGACCAAACAATTAAGAAAGCTTTAGCTCCTGAAAATAACTTTCCATTTTCCATCACATGCATTCTTCGTAATAATTGCTTATCGTTAGATTTCGTTTGAACTTTTGCCATGTAATTGTCTGTAATATCAACAAAATCAAATTCATCTTTGGTAATTTTTTTGTAGTGATTAATTTCAGCTCTACAAATATTACAAGAGTGATTATAAAAAACTTTTGTAGTCATAATGCAGGACTATTATAATATTTT
>JAYONI010000115.1:0-1711 GCA_038121265.1 Candidatus Pelagibacteraceae bacterium
CATAAATATCAAAGCAAAAATAAATATAGCTAAAACAAAATTTGCAATAGGACCTGCTGCAACAATGATAGCTCTTTGATACAAAGGTTTAGTTGTAAGTAATTTATCATGATCTTTCGATTGAATATCTTTTAAGTTTGTTGGTTTGCTAGCAGAATTACTATCTCCAAAAAACTTAACGTATCCACCAAGGGGAATTAAGCATACTTTCCACCTGGTACCATCTTTGTCATACCAGCCAAACAGCTCTTTTCCAAAACCAATAGAAAAATCTGTTACTGTAACTTTATATTTTTTTGCATAATAATAATGCCCATACTCATGAATAAAAACTACTACAGAAATTAAAAGAATAAAGAAAAAAGCACTTTGCAAAAAATACATCTATCAAACCGTCTTAATTGTTAAAATTAAATACAAACCAAAACATGAAATTACAAAACCAGAACCTATATTAATTCTATGAATATAGGTATCGCTAATATATTTTTTAAACCTTAAAGCTAAATTAACTAAGATTAACCACCACAATAAAGAACCACAAAATATTCCCGAAACTATGATGGTTGATTTGATAAAATTAATTTCATCAAATAAAGAGTGAATATTGGACAAAGCAGCAATAAAAGCAATTAAAGTCATGGGATTGCTCAAAGTAACAATAAAAGTTGTAACAAAATCTTTGATATTGGTTTCATGATCAACTGGAATATCTTCTTCTGAAGACATTTTTTTTTTTGTTATCATTTTAACTCCAATAAAAATGATACAAAGTCCTCCAGCAAGCTGAAGTACAGGTTGATTTTGTAACAATTGACCCGATACTGCTGTAAGACCATAAATTGCAATAAAGCCATACAGCATATCTGCAGCAGCAGCTCCAAAACCCGAATAATATCCAGATGTTTGTCCAAATTGTAATGACCTATTAATACAGATCATAGCAACAGCTCCAACTGGCAAAGCCACAAAAAACCCAACTAACATGCCAGAAATAAACGAAAACAAATCAGTAACTCCTTATCCAAAAGATAATAATTCTATTTTAAATGAAATCAAATATTTATGGATAAAAAAAATTGTAAGGAACTAAATTGCAGTTGGACCTGTTTCGCCAGTTCGTATTCTTATCACTTTTACAAGATCAGTGACAAAAATTTTCCCATCCCCTATTTCATTGGTTCTTGCAGCATCTGTGATAGCAGCTAACGCCTTGTCTAATTGCTCATCTGTAACAGCTATTTCTAGTTTAGATTTTGGTAAAAAAGAAACTTCAATTTCAGTTCCACGATAAACTTCTTTATGACCTTTTTGACGACCAAACCCCTTTACTTCAGTTAGAGTAATTCCAGAAATATTAATTTTAGATAAAGCATTTTTTACATCATCTACTTTGTTTGCTTTAATGATGGCCGTAATCAGTTTCATAAAAATAATTTATTATATTTTATTAATAGTGTCTATATGCAAAACTATTTTAAAAAGTCCACTCATTTACCTTATTAAAGATAAAATCTCGAAAAGCTTGAACTCTTGCAACATTTTTAAGAGACTGTGGATAGACAAAATGTGCTTCATATTTTGGTCCATTTAAATCACTAAGCACTTTCACTAAGCCAGGTCTTCCATATACCATGTAATCAGGTAATGCTGCTAGTCCTACCCCGCTATCCACCGCTAAAAGTAATGAATAAATATTATTCACTTTCAT
>JAYONI010000116.1:0-1695 GCA_038121265.1 Candidatus Pelagibacteraceae bacterium
TGCATGCATCTAACTGATTTTTAATTAGCTCAGGTTTTTTAAGGAAGTATATAACAGATCTATATATTTCCTCAGCATTACATTCATCTTGTAATAATTCAGGGATTATCTCTTTATTATTAATTATATTAATAATATTTGCAAATTTAACATTAACTAGAAATTTAAATATCATAAAATTAATAAAGTTTAATTTATAGATAATAATAGATGGTACGTTTGAGCTTGAGATTTGTAAAGAAACTGTTCCAGATTTAGAAACAGCAAAAATTGAATTAGACAATATTTGTGATTTAATATTTTCATCTGAAATAACATCTACATTGTCTAAATCAGTTTTTTTGATTTCATTAACAATAGATGTTCTATTTTCATCAGTAGCATGTATCACATAAGAATAACTTTGATTTTTTTTATTCATCAATTTAATAAAATTAAGCAAAATTGGTAATAAAACACTTGTTTCTGATTTTCGACTTCCAGGAAAGATTGATATAATTTTCTTATTTTTAGATAATAAATTATTAAAATCAGTTTTAACTTTATCATCATTTTCAATTAATGGATGACCTACAAAAGTATTTTTAACATTTTCTTCATCAAAAAATTTTTTTTCAAAATCAAATAATAAAAGCACATGATCAATAAAGTTTTTAATTTTTTTTACTCTATTTTTTCGCCAAACCCAAACTTGAGGAGCAACATAATGAACTGTTTTTATTTTGTTGTTAATTTTTTTTACTTTTTCAGCAACTCTCAACGTAAAATCAGGACTATCAACACTAAATAGAATATCAGGATCAAATTTAATAATTTCTTCAACAGTTTTATTGATTTTACTTCTTATTTTAAAAATATTGAATAATACACTTGTAAAACCTAGATATGTTATATCTTTTAGATCAAAAATAGACTCGATACCTAATTTTTTGATATTTGCTCCTCCCACTGACAAATATTCAATTTTTGGATTTATATTTTTTAGTTTTGTAACAACAGTTGATGCCAACTTATCTCCAGATGGCTCTCCTGTTAAAATGAATATTTTTTTCATATAACTTTAATAAATATTTTATTTTTATTTGCATAGCTAATGCATTTATTTTTATCTAAGAAAATATTTTTTTTAGATTTTAAAACTACACCTTTTAGACCAAATTTCTTTAGATCTTTAAAAGTTTGTAAACCTATAGTTGGTAAATCCATTCTTAAGTCTTGTTCTTTCTTAGGTAACTTGATTAAAATACCATTTGAATTTATATTTAATTTTGAAAGCATTTTTTTTGTTCCTTCTCTTCCTTCTGTAGCAATAATTTTACCATCTTTAACAACTAGAGCTTGAACATGATCTAAATGATTGATTTTTTCAAAATATTTCGTACCTTTTTTTATTGAGACAATATCTCTACTATTAGGCTTAGTTTTGGAATAATTTCCTTTTTTTAATGTAAGCTCTGGGTTAAAAAATATGGAACTAATTACTTTAATTCCTTCATTTGCTAAAATTTTAATTATAACTTTGATAATTGCGGCATCACCAATTTTAGCTGCCTTAATAACACTTGGCATATAATAAATGCCTTTTAAGTCTAAGCTTAAAGATGAAAAGTTTGGTTTAGCAATTTTTCCAGCAAATAAGACTTTTTTAGATTTTTTTTCTTTTATTAATTTTATTATTTTTCCAAATTTTCCAAT
>JAYONI010000117.1:0-1691 GCA_038121265.1 Candidatus Pelagibacteraceae bacterium
GTTGGTTTAATTAGATTAGGAGGAGAAAGAGAACTTTCTTTGCGTGTCTGGCTAGATCCAACTGCTATGGCTGCAAGAGATATAACAGTCCAAGAATTAGAAAGCATTTTACGAAAGCAAAATGTTGAGTTCCCTGCAGGAAAAATTGAATCTAAAAATATAGATCTTACAATTAAGGTAGAAAAAGCTTACCAAAAATTAAAAGATTACAAAGAACTTGTTTTAAAAAGAAATAGTGATGGATCGCTAACTAAACTTGGCGATGTTGCAAGAATAGAATTTGGCGCATTAAATTCTAGTACTTTATTTAAAGGAAACGGTAACAAAGTTGTTGGAATTGGTATCTATCAACAATCCACTGCAAATACGATTGAAGTTGCAAACAGAATTAAACAAAAAGTAAAAGAAATCACTCCAACACTACCACAAGGATCTAGTCTAAATGTTTCTTTTGACAGATCAACTTACATCGAAGGAGCGATTGAAGAAGTTTATAAAACAATTTTTATTGCAGTACTGCTAGTTGTTGTCATTATTTATTTATTTTTAGGAAACTTAACAGGGGTTATTATACCTGCTGTTGCAATTCCTGTTTGTTTAATTTCTACTTTTCTTGCAATTTATTTAATTGGTTTCACATTAAATTTATTTACTTTGATGGCACTCGTTATTGCAATTGGAATTGTCGTGGATGATGCGATTGTGATGGGTGAAAATATTTATAGAAGGATGGAAGAAGGAGAAAGTGCTTTAGTTGCATCTTTTAAAGGATCGAAACAAGTTGCTTTTGCGATTATTGCAACAACAGTCGTGCTTGTATCTGTTTTTTTACCATTAGTTTTTATTAAAGGATTAATTGGAAGATTATTTATGGAGATGGCTGTAACACTATCTTTTGCGGTTATTATTTCAAGCTTTGTTGCACTTAGTTTATCTCCTATGATTGGTTCAAAATATTTAAAAATAAAAAAAAATAAACCAAAAATAGTTCAAAGATTTAATTTTTATTTAGAAAAATTTGATAAATTTTATTTAGAAACATTAAATTTCATAATTGAAAGAAAAAAATCAGTTGTTGCTTTTTTATTCTTGATCTTAATTGCAAATGGTTTCTTATTTACTATTTCTAAAAAAGAACTTCTTCCAAGTGAGGATAGAGGTGTTTTCTTTATTATAGTTAAAGCTGCTGAAGGCTCTGGTTTTAATTATACATCGGGTAAAGCTGAAGAAATAGAAAAGTTATTTTTGCCCGAAGTTGGCAAAGGAGAAATAAGAAGACTGCTTTTACGAGTTCCAGGATTTGGAAAAAGTAGTAAACAACTTAACTCTGCTTTTATTATTGTTTTACTTGAAGATTGGAGCAAAAGAAAAAGGTCTGGACAGTTAATTTTACGAGAAGCATTTGGAAAAATAAGTAAAGTTCCAGGAGTTGTTTCATTTCCAGTGATGCCTCAATCGATTAGATCTGGAGGAGTTGAAAAACCAGTGCAGTTTGTCTTGCTTGGTAATTCTTATGAAAAATTAAAAGAATGGAAAACAATTGTTAAAGCAGAGGCAAGAAAAAATCCTGGTTTAATAAGTATCGAAGATGATTATGAATTAACAAAACCTGAACTAAAAGTTGAAATTAATAACCAAAAAGCTGCTGATTTAGGAGTTTCTATTGAGTCCATAGGAAGATCCATTGAAAC
>JAYONI010000118.1:0-1656 GCA_038121265.1 Candidatus Pelagibacteraceae bacterium
GCTGATTGAATTTCTTTTTTTGTAGTATCATCCATAAAAATTTATTATACACATAAAATATGAAACTTACAGGGTCTTACGATATTCCAGTAGATAAAAAAACGGTTTGGGATGCACTCAACAATCCTGAGATATTAAAACAAGCAATACCAGGCTGTAATGAATTTGCTAAAAATTCTGAAACAAGTTTTACGGCTACTGCCACAAATAAAATCGGACCGTTTAATGCAAGTTTTACAGGTGAAGTGGAATTAAAAGATTTAAATCCACCTGATAATTATAAAATTGTTGGACAAGGAAATTCTCCTGTTGGTTTTGCTTCTGGCGAAGCCTATGTTGAGTTAGTAGAAAATAATGGCGTTACGACATTGTCTTATACGGTAGAAGCAAACGTAGGTGGAAAAATTGCTCAAGTAGGTTCAAGATTAATCGATATGACGGCAAAAAAAATGGCTGATATTTTTTTTGGAAAATTCTCAGAATTGGTTACTCCAGAAGATAAAAAAATTGAAAACATTTCTAACGAGACGAGTGAGAAAAAAGTTTCTAGTAATAAACTTTTATATATTCATATAGCAGGCGCGATTGTCGTTTTAACCGCTTTAGCTATATATTTTCTAAAATAAATCACAACTTCAAGTTGATTGAAGTTTGTTTGTATTTCAGTTACCTTTAATCTCGATTAACTTTCAGGGGGGAAAATGAAAGAAGTTACGTTAGAAGTAAACGGTAAAAAAGTTACAAAACAAATCCAAGATCACACACTACTTTCAACATTTGTTAGAGATCAATTGAATTTAACTGGTACGCACATTGGATGTGATACTAGCCAATGTGGAGCCTGCGTAGTTCATGTGGATGGTAAGTCCGTGAAAAGTTGCACTTTATTAGTTGCAGATATTGATGGTTCAAAAGTTACAACAATTGAAGGACTTTCACAAAATGGAGAGCTGCATCCAATGCAAGCTGCTTTTAAAAAGCATCATGGTTTACAATGCGGTTACTGTACTCCTGGAATGATTATGAGTTCTGTCGATTTATTAAAAAACAAAAAAAATCCAAGTGATCAAGAAATTAGAGAATGGTTAGAAGGCAACATTTGTCGTTGCACAGGTTATCAAAACATAGTTGCAGCCGTCAAAGAAGCTGCAAAAAATTCATAAGGAGGAAATAATGGCAAGTAGCATGATAGGATCTAAAGTAGAAAGAACAGAAGATAAAAAATTTATAACGGGAAAAGGAAGATATACAGCAGACATTACTTTGCATGGCCAAAGTTATGCATTTTTTATCAGATCTCCTCATGCAAGAGCAAAAATTAAAAAAGTAGATATTTCCAAAGCACTTAAAGCTCCTGGTGTTGTAAGTATTTTGACAGGAGAAGATATTGTTAAAGATAAAATCGGTGGACTTATCGCTGGCTGGAAAATTGTAAGCAAAGATGGAACTGATATGAAGTTACCAGCGCATCCTCCATTAGCTCATGAACATGTCAATTATGTAGGAGATCATGTTGCAGTAGTTATTGCTGAAAGTTTAGAAGAAGCAAAAAATGCTGCTGAACTTGTTACTGTTGATTACAAAGTTTTAAAAGCTGTTGTGAATACTGCAGACGCTATGAATTCTGAAAATATTTACGATGGAATAGATAAAAAT
>JAYONI010000119.1:0-1641 GCA_038121265.1 Candidatus Pelagibacteraceae bacterium
AATCGTAAAAATAATATAAATGGCAGAAGTAGTTTAGAAAAAATAGTTAGTGGCCCTGACATAGTAAGCACAAATCGATCTGGCTTTAATAATGCATAATTTTTTGGAAAAACTTCAGAAAAAATCACTATTAATGCTGACATAACAACAGTGGAATACAAAATTCCTTTATCTCCATAATATTTTATCAATAGGGCAGTAGCCAAAACAGACGCTAGAATATTTATAATATTATTTCCAATGAGTATTGAACTAACCAAGTCATTTTTTTTTTCAATTAGTTTTAAAACTTTTTTAGCTCGCACATCCCCTCTATTTGAAAGTTTATGAATTTTACTTTTAGATACAGATGTAATGGATGTCTCAGAACCTGAAAGAAGTCCTGAAATAATTAATAGAAAAAAAATAATAATAATAGATGAAAGAGGATCTTCAGCCATTTCTTATTTCTTCTTTTAGTATGGGTAGATAAGTTTTTTCCACTTGTGTTTTATAAATAAATGCTTTTCCAATTTTTTTTAGTAAAATTAGGTTAATGTGATTAGAGTTATTTTTTTTGTCTTTTTTCATTATTTCTATAAATCGTGATATTTGATTTGATTTAATGTAAGGCTTGATTGAAGCATTTAAATTTAAATTTTTATAAATATTATTTACGACACCTACTTCTTCTTTAGTCAAAAAACCTAATTGATGAGATATTTTACAAGCAATACGCATACCAATAATAATTGCTTCGCCGTGATTCAGTTTTTTAGAATAGTTTAAATGAGATTCTAAGGCATGTCCTAAAGTATGACCAAAATTGAGGATAGCTCTTACCCCTTGTTCTTTTTCATCTTTTGCAACGATGATTGCCTTGCTTTTGCAGCTAATAAATATTGCCTTTATCATATCTTTAGCATTGCTTTTGTTAATTATGTTTTTGCCGTGGCTATTTAACCAAGAAAAAAATGGTTTATTCATGATCAAAGAATATTTCAGAATTTCTGCAAATCCAGAAACCATTTCCCTTTTCGGTAAGCTCTTCAATGTCAATGTATCGATCAAAACAAATTTTGGCTGATAAAATGTTCCTATAAGATTTTTACCATACTTATTATTTACTCCTGTCTTTCCTCCCACAGAAGAGTCTACTTGTGATAATAGAGTAGTTGGTATTTGTATAAATGAAATCCCTCTTTTAAAAATACTTGCCGCAAAACCAGATATGTCTCCAACAACTCCTCCACCTAAAGCAACAACAGTATCCTCACGATTAAAATTTTCTTTTGTTAGCAAATCTAAAATTTTATTTACTTGTTCAAGATTTTTATTTTTTTCACCTGCTGGAATATTTAAGACATGATATGGTATTTTATTTTTCATACCTCTAGTTATGGATTGTAAATATTTGGCAGAAATTATTGAGCTACTAACAAATAATATTTTTTTTGATTTTGAATTATATTTGTAAAATAATTTATTAAATTTTTTTAAAATATCCGAACCAATAAAAATAGGGTAGCTAGCACCAGAAGATGGTTTTACCTGTAATTGTTTTGCTAAACTCATAAATTCTTTTTTATTTCTGATATGATTGTCGATTTATTTTTATTTGATGTTTCGATTGTTACATCTGCAAGCTTGTAAATAGGCTCT
>JAYONI010000120.1:0-1629 GCA_038121265.1 Candidatus Pelagibacteraceae bacterium
TTGCTGAAAAATTTTTATCAATTTTTTTAAATTTTTTTCTAATTCTTTTTACATGGCTATCGATAGTTCTATCTTCTATATCGCTACTTTCTTTATATGCTATAGACATTAAGTGAGACCTTTCTTTAATAACACCCGGTCTTTTTGCAAGTTCATAAACAATTTGAAATTCAGTAGTAGTTAATTTGTCAGGTAGATTTTGATTGTCCCATTTACACTCTAGCTGCTCTGGATCAAGCATTAGCTTACCTTGCTGAATTGTATTTTTACTTACAGTTATACTTTGATCCCTTTTTCTAAATTGAACTTTAATTCTTTCTATTAAAACTTTAATAGAAAAACCTCCTGACTTTTTAACAAAGTCATCAGCACCTAATTTTAATCCTAGTAGCTCATCTACCTCTTCATCTTTGGAGGTAAGAAAAATTATTGGAATATCTGTTTTTTTTCTTAATTTTTTTAATAATTCTTCACCATTCATTCTTGGCATTTTAATATCAATGACAGCAAGATCTGGTGGGGTTCTGGTAATACCAATGTAGGCACTTTCACCGTCGAGGTAAGTTTGAACTTTAAAACCTTCATTTTCTAATGCCATAGAAACACTGGTTAAAATATTTCTATCGTCATCTACTAATGCAATTATCTTATTCATGATGCACGTTTGATATTATCAAAAAAAGTCAAAAAAAAGACTAAAAATTAGTGTGCTTCATTCCAGTTATTTCCGCTTTTAACATCAACAGTCAAAGGAATGCTAAATTTTACAAGAGGATCTGTGGCGTTTTCCATTTCATTGGCAATTTGTTTTTTAGTTAAACTAACAATTTTATCGTTACACTCTACTAACAATTCATCATGAACTTGTATCAATAGATTGGCATCAATTTCTTTATCCGTAATTTTTTTATCAATTTTGATCATGGCTAAACGCAAGATATCAGCAGCAGTGCCTTGTATTGGTGCATTAATACATGCTCTTTCTTGAAATGTTTTGATAGAATGATTTTTATCATTAATATTTGGAAAATGACATTTCCTTTCAAATAAAGTTTTTACAAATCCATTTTTTCTACAAAACGAAATGGTATCATTCATAAAAGTTTTAATTTCTGGAAATTTAGAAAAATAAGATCTCAAAAAACTTTCTGCCTCAGAATTGCTAACTGAAATTTGTTTAGCTAAGCCATAAGAAGAAATCCCGTAAATAATACCAAAATTAATAGCTTTTGCTTTACGTCTCATGTCTTCATCGATTTTATTAATTGATACATTAAATATTTGACTTGCAGTTAAATTATGAATGTCTTCTTGATTTAAAAAAGCTTTTTTTAATTCTTTGACATCAGCCATGTGTGCTAAAACTCTCATTTCTATTTGGCTATAATCTGCTGATATTAATTTTGCATTTTTTTCAGACACAAATGCAGATCTAATTTCTTTACCTTCAGTATTTTTTATTGGAATATTTTGTAAGTTTGGATTGGCACTAGCTAATCTTCCAGTGGTTGTGGCAGCTAGTAAAAATGATGTATGAATTCGTTTCGTTTTTTTATTAATAAATGTAGGCAAAGTATCTGTGTAAGTATTTTTTAATTTAGATTTTTGCCTCCAGCTTAAAACTAATTT
>JAYONI010000121.1:0-1595 GCA_038121265.1 Candidatus Pelagibacteraceae bacterium
CCTTTTTGTTTCATATACTTTCCTTTTCGATCAGCATAAGAAACTTCGGGTTCTTGATCCCCTTTAAGAAAGATAAACTGGCAGGCTCCTTCATTTGCATAAATTTTAGCAGGTAAAGGGGTCGTATTTGAAAATTCTAAAGTGACATGGCCTTCCCATTCAGGTTCAAGTGGAGTTACATTTACAATAATTCCACATCTTGCATAAGTGCTTTTTCCTAAACAAATAACCAAAACATCTCTTGGAATCTTGAAATATTCAACTGTGCTAGCCAAAGCAAAAGAATTAGGTGGAATTATACAGACATCCTCTTTCTTTGTTACAAAACTTTCAGGAGAAAAATTTTTAGGGTCTACTAATGCAGAATGAACATTGGTAAAAATTTTAAATTCATTAGATACCCTAGCATCATAACCATATGAGGACAAACCAAAGGAAATATTCTCTCCTCTTTGTTGCTCTTCAACAAATGGTGAGATCATATCTTTTTCTAAAGACATTTTTTTAATCCATTTATCCGATAGGACGCTCATTTTTATTTTTTTCCTTTAGTTTTTTTTGAAATTCTTTTCTTTTCTTTATATTTTCTTTTAGTGCATTAGATAATTTTTCTCTTCTATCTTCTTTATCAGCATTAAAAATCATTAACTACTTATTTGGATTTGTTAAATCGTCTAAAGTAATCGGTTTGCTGATATCGTGCATTTCAGCTGGTTCTTCAACAGATGGTGCAGGATTAGTAGAGGCTCTTTTGGCTCTTTTTAAAGCAAGTCGCTCTTTACGCTTTGCTTCTTTCAGCATCGCCCTTTCACCACGCTTAGACTTATAATCATAATGAATACCCATGGCCGAGCCTCCTAAAACTAATTTAACTTAAAAAAATTATTCTTTTTTCAAGTTTACAGCAGATGGACCTTTTTTTCCATCTTCGATATCAAAAGTAAGTACATCTCCCTCGTCAAGATATCCTACTCCGGAATCTTTTACTGCTGACATGTGAACAAAAACGTCTTTTTCTTTATCATCGCGTTCAATAAATCCATAACCTTTGGATCCATTAAACCATTTTACTTTACCTTTTATACTCATTTTTACTCTCTTTTAAGTTGAAGCACTTTTGCTAATCAAAAATGCTTTACGCTATAAACAGATATATGACATTTTTGTCAATAATTCTACTTCCGACAAAAATAATAAAAATAAAAAAGTTAAATATTTCCCTCTATTTTAGAGCAATTTTCTTTATTTATTTTTTTATCAAAAGCTTGTTCGGTTTCTTTTTTTACAACCCAAACAAAAGACTTTTCGTAAGTATTGTCTTGTGCAACGGTTGTACATCTTTTTCCGAATTTTACTGAGTGTGTTGTGCAACTTGTTAGAGCTACCAAAGCAACCATAACAATAATAAGTGATATTTTTTTCATACAAAAAAAATAAATTTAAATAATGATTTTATTTTGCTTCAAAACAGACCTTTTCCAGGCAAATAATTATAAAAAAGTTGTAAAAGCCTTATATAAATTTTAAAAGTCACAAATATGCCCACATAGCTCAGAAGGTAGAGCACGTCCATGGTAAGGACGGGGTCATCAGTT
>JAYONI010000122.1:0-1590 GCA_038121265.1 Candidatus Pelagibacteraceae bacterium
GATTTAAAAAGACTTTCTTCAGCAAATACAACTGAGGATACAAAACAAAAAAATAAAATTTTTGCTAAAAAGCGCATTTAATTCTGGATAGATTTAATCTTGTCCTCTAAAAAATCAAGTCTGTCCTGACCCCAAAAAAGCTCATTATCTAATATAAATGATGGAGCACCAAAAACTCCCTTGTCTATAGCCTCTTGAGAATTTGAAAGATAAATATTTTTAATTTCTTCTGTTTCTGCCTGTTTTTTAAGTTCGCTAAAATTGATATTCAATTTTTTACAAATATTCTCCAATACTAGATCTTGAGATATATCTTGCTCATCGGCCCATAATTTCGTCAAAACTTCTTTTCCGAAATTTAAACTCTGTCCATTTACAATTGTGGCAATAGTAAATAATGCTGCTTTATGAGGATCTGCAGGAGGAAAAAACTTGGGTTGTTTGTTAATTTTTAAATTATTTTTTTTCCCAAACCTTTCAATTTCTATCAGTCTATACTTTTGTCTAGCAGGATGTCTTTTTGGCACAGGTACTCCACCTGTTTCGGGGAAAACTTTTCCTACTAAATCAAAAGGTTTTTCTAAAACTTCTAGTGAGTATTTTTTTACTAATTCTTGAAAACGATCAATTCCCATGTAGGCATATGGTGATGCAACGCTATAATAATATTCTATTTTCATAGTTATGATGTATACCCTTTATTTAAAATTAATAAATAAATATATACAGTAATATGATTGAGCTTTTAACTGCAGACACTCCAAATGGAAAAAAAATTTCTATAATGCTAGAAGAAATTAACTATGAATACAAAGTTACTAAAATTAATATTTTTAAAGATGAGCAGTTTGAACCTTCTTTTCGAAAAATAAGTCCCTTCAGTAAAATTCCAGTCATTAAAGATGGTGATATTTCTATATTTGAATCGGGAGCAATCCTTATTTACCTTGGAGAAAAAAGTGGAAAATTTTATAACCAAGATGAAAGACTAACAATTAATCAGTGGTTAATGGGTCAGATGGCATATGTCGGTCCTATGCTTGGACAGCATCATCAATTTCATCATTACAATCCTGGCAAGAGTGAATTTGGCGAGGAGAGATATTTTAAAATTGCAAAAAGAATTTATGGAGATTTAGATGAAAGATTGTCTCAATCGGAATACTTGGCTGGAAAAAATTATACCATTGCAGATATTGCAACTTTCCCATGGATAGCAAGACATGAATGGCATGACATTGGTTTAAAAAATTTTAAGCACTTAACTAGATGGTATTCAAATATTGCAAAGAGGCCTGCAGTTATTAAAGGGTATGATCTTTTGCAAAAAGGTGATGCAGTTCCGTCTGCTTAATCTTCTGCAAATATTTTTTCTTGTTTTTCGTGTTTTTCCTGAGCTTCAATTGTAAGAGTGGCTATAGGTCTAGCCATAAGTCTTTTCAAACCTATTTCTTCGCCTGTTTCCTCGCAATAACCATAAGTTCCCTCTTCTATTCTTTTGACCGCTGAATCTATTTTATTAATTAATTTTTTATTTCTATTAACTGTTCTCATTTCAACAGTTTTTCCTGTTACAGAAGTAGCTTGATC
>JAYONI010000123.1:0-1566 GCA_038121265.1 Candidatus Pelagibacteraceae bacterium
GAACCTGGCTTTTATAAAACCAAAAAATTTGGAATAAGAATTGAAAACTTAATTTTTGTAGAAAAAAATAAAAATAAATTAAGATTTCAAGATTTATCTATGGTTCCCTATGATAAAAACTTAATTAATAAAAAAATTTTAAATAAGAATGAAGTAAAATATATTAATAATTATCACTCAAAAGTTTATGAAAATCTTAAAAATTTGATGAATAAAAAAGAATTATCTTTTTTAAAGAAAATTTGTTCACCTATTTAATAATTGATACCACTTTTCTTCACTAATAATTTCAATACCGATCACTTTAGCTTTTTCTATTTTAGAATTAGTTGGTTTTGAATTTCCTACCACTAAATAATTTAACTTCTTACTTAAACTGCCTAATACTTTGCCCCCTTGAGATTCTGCAATAGATTTAGCTTCAGATCTACTCATTTTAGAAAAACCACCTGTAAACATTAATAATTTATTGGCAAAAATTCCTGAAGTAATTTTTTCAAAACTTTTAATATTTAATTCATTCACTAATTTTTTAATCACTTCAGTATTCTTATTATTGGAAAAAAAATTATTTAAGGCATTAATTTGGGTTTCGCCAATACCGTCGATTTCTCTAAGATTGGATAACTCTTCTGTACTTTTTTTATTGTCAAATAATTTTTCAAAATTTTTTATATTTTTAAAATAACTTGCCAAAATTTTAGCATTTTCTTGTCCTATATGACGAATACCAATAGAATAAATAAATTTTTCTAAACTTATATTTTTACTTGATTGAATAGCATTTCTAAGATTGCTACAAGACAACTCTCCCCAGCCATCAAGTTTTTTTATATTATTATAGTCAAGTTTAAAAATATCAGATGGAAACTTTATAAGATTTAATTGCCAAAAATTATCTATAACTTTTTTTCCTAGACCATCAATATTCAGGGCTTCTTTTGAAACAAAATGCTTTAATCTTTCTTTAGCCATATATGGACACTCGTAAGCTATGTCTGGACATCTTCTAACTGCATCTATTTTTTTAGTTACAGCATTAAATTCTTTAATAGTATCATTTCCGCAAGGACATTTTTTAGGAAAAATATAAGGTTTACTATCTTTATTTCTTTTATTTTTTTCTACATATAAAACCTGCGGTATGACATCCCCTGCTCTTTGGATGCACACGGTATCTCCAATACGTATGTCTTTTCTGATGATTTCATCTTCATTATGCAATGTTGCATTTGACACAACAACACCGCCAACAGTCACCGGATCTACTTTTGCTACAGGTGTTAATGCTCCTGTTCTTCCAACCTGAATTTCAATATCAACTATCTTTGAAAATGCTTTTTCTGCTGAAAATTTATGAGCAATTGCCCATCTTGGACTATTGGACAAATTACCTAGTCTTTGTTGTAAACTAAAGTCATTTACTTTGTAAACTAAACCGTCAATATCGTAATCAAGAGAAGACCTTAATGTTTCAATTTTTTTATAATTTTTTTCTAGCTGAGAAATATTTTCTACAACAGTAGATAAAGGATTAATTTTAAATTTACATTTTTTTAAAAAATC
>JAYONI010000124.1:0-1565 GCA_038121265.1 Candidatus Pelagibacteraceae bacterium
TACTTTGTTTTCCAACTATTAGAAAAATCTTCAAGAGTTGAATCAATAAATTCTGATTCAATAGAAATAACCCCACCACCTGAAAAGATCAACTTCAAATTATAATTTTCATTTTTCAATTTAATTACCTCAATTGCCAAAAACTCTAATATTGTAGTTTTTTTCTTAGGATTAATATTTTTATATTTTGCCTTAAGAACTCCCTTAAAAACTAATGCAGACCGAACCCTTCTATTATCTCTAAAAACCCCCTGCTCAGCATCTTCCCACATGAAACGGTTAAATATGCATAAAAAAGTTTTATTTTTTATTAAAAACTTTATATCCTGGGCTATAATTACAGCATCCTGCAAGTACGCAGAAAAAATATTTAAATCTTTTTCGTCTTTTGCTAATAATTTTAAATTACCTTGATTATCAAGCATTGATTGTTTTAATTTCTGCTCCGCATTTTCTTAATTTTTGCACTAAATTCTCATATCCTCTTTCAAGATGATAAATTCTATTAATAATAGTTTTTTCTTTCGTAGACAAAGCTGCTAACACAAGTGAAACAGAAGCTCTTAAATCTGTCGCCATTACTTCAGCTCCATGTAATGAATTCACTCCTTTAATAACTGCTAATTTTTTTTTCAAAGAAATATCAGCTCCCATTCTTTTTAGTTCTGATACATGCAAAAATCTATTCTCAAATATATCCTCCTGAACAAATGATGTTCCCTTTGTTAAGCACATTAAGCTCATTATTTGGGCCTGCATATCTGTTGGAAATCCTGGAAATGGTTTGGTTTTAATTCTTATAGAATGAAGGTTCTTTTTTTTAGTAATTGTAGCAGAATTGTCGTTACCAAATTTTATTTGAGCTCCACAATTTTTTAAAATTGCAAAAATATTATTCATATTTTTTTTATCAATTTTATTTAATGTTATTTTTCCATTAGTAATAAGCGCAGCAACTGCATAAGTTCCTGCCTCTATTCTGTCTGAGATAACGGAATATGATAAACTATTTAATTTACTAACTCCCTTAATAACCACTATTCTTTTTGATCTAAAAATAATATTTGCTCCTGCTTTTTTTAAAAAAGATATCAAATCTATAATTTCTGGTTCTATTGCAATATTTTTAATAATGGTTGTGCCTTTGCACATCACGGCAGACATTATTAAATTTTCAGTTGCTCCAACTGATATAGAGGGAAACTTAATAGTTGCAGAATTTAATTTTTTTTTTACTTTTGCTTCAATATACCCTTTTTGTATTTCTATTGATGCTCCCATTTTTTTTAGCATTTCAATGTGAAGATCTACAGGTCGTGATCCAATAGCGCATCCTCCTGGCAATGATACTTGGGCTTTTCCATATTTTGATAACAAAGGCCCCAATACCAAAACTCCTGCTCTCATAGTTTTCACAAGATGGTAGGGCGCAACTAATTTTTTATTTTTTTTTGGAAATAAATGAATTTCATTTTTTTTTTGAAAATAAATTATTTTTTTACCTATATTCTCTAATAATTTACACATGGTTAAAATATCCCTAACAAAAGGTACATTTTTTAAAA
>JAYONI010000125.1:0-1554 GCA_038121265.1 Candidatus Pelagibacteraceae bacterium
AAGCGATGCAGATGTTTTTGCACAATAATAAAAAAATAAAGGATCCTTATTTTGTGATTGCAGGGGGTGTTGCCTCTAACAAAGCTATTCGAAATAATTTAGAAAATATTTGTACGGACATGGGTTTTAACAACCTGTTTCCACCAAGTTATCTTTGTTCCGATAATGCTGCAATGATTGCTTGGGCAGGTATTGAACGATATAAAAAAAAATTAATTGATACTACCAAATTTTCTGCCCGTCCTCGTTGGCCACTAGATGAAAAAGCTCCCTTCTTAAAAGGCGCGGGAGTAGATCACTCATGAATTACTGGTTGGTAAAATCAGAACCTGACGTCTGGTCTATCGATCAGCAAAAGGAAGCTGGTGTGAAAGGAACGATGTGGGATGGTGTGCGAAACTATCAAGCTGCAAACAATTTAAAAAAAATGTCAAAAGGAGATTTGTGTTTTTTTTATCATTCCAATATTGGAAAAGAAATTGTTGGAATAGTTGAAGTCATCAAAACTTCATTTATAGACCCAACTGATCCTCTAAAAAGATTTGTTGCGGTGCAAATAAAATTTAAAGAAAAACTTACTAAGCCAGTCACGTTAGAGAATATAAAAAAAACAAAAGAATTAAAGGATTTATCATTAATTAAACAGAGCAGATTATCTGTAATGCCCATCGACCCAAAAAGCTGGAAAATTTTATATAAGATGGGTAAACTATAAAAAAAATTTTACTCAGGGGGGCAGAAAAGTGTCAGATACAATTTTTAAAGTAAATGAAGAGTGGTCAAAAATTGCTCATGCAAATAAACAAACATATGAAGCAAAATATAAAAAATCCATTGAGGATAATGATGCTTTCTGGGCGGAAGAAGGAAAAAGAATTGATTGGATTAAGCCTTATACCAAAGTTAAGGATGTCACTTATAGTAAGGCAAAGACTGAAATCAAATGGTTTTATGATGGTACTTTAAACGCTTCCTATAACTGTATTGATAGACATTTAAAAACAAAAGCAAACCACACTGCAATTATTTTTGAAGGTGACGAACCAACTGTATCAAAAAAGATTACATACCAAGAATTAAGCGATGAAGTTTGTAAACTTGCAAACGGATTAAAAAAAATTGGCGTACAAAAAGGAGACCGAGTTACAATTTATATGCCAATGGTTCCAGCAGCTGTTTATGCAATGTTAGCTTGTGCTAGAATTGGAGCTATTCATTCTATTGTTTTTGGTGGCTTCTCCCCTGACTCGTTAGCGGGAAGAATTATTGACTGTAAATCAGAATATATCATTACTGCGGATGAAGGAGTTCGAGGCAAAAAAAGTATTCCGCTTAAAAAGAATACCGATGATGCATTAAAAAAATGTCCTAATGTTAAAAAAAATATTGTTTTAAAACATACGGGTGGAAAAATTGATTGGAACGATAAAGTTGACGTTTGGTATCACGATTTAGTTAAAGACGAGTCTACAACTTGCAAACCGGAAGAAATGAATGCTGAAGATCCGTTATTCATTTTATATACTTCTGGATCTACTGGTAAGCCCAAAGGAG
>JAYONI010000126.1:0-1538 GCA_038121265.1 Candidatus Pelagibacteraceae bacterium
TATTGAATGTGCCGATATTTGTAAACTTAAATAAACTTAAGCTGCAACTTTTAATGGTATTCCGTGTTTTAAAGAAATTCCAGATAAAAAGTTCCACATAAACTTAGCAGTAGTTACTGCTGCAGTTTCTGCTTTTTTTTGATCTGCTTCAGGCAAATCATTTAATAATTTTTCACATTCTTGTCGGTGAACTACATCAGCACCTTTGTGAACTTCGAAAAACATCAAGCCTTCTTTGCTATCAACGCCATAATGTTTTTTTAAACCTTGAATTTTCGTTTCTGCAATTTCAGGAACTTGTCTTTCATAGGTAAAGAAAGATCCTAATCCTTCTGCATAACTAGATCTTGCTTGCTTGAAGAAATTTTCAATCATTTCTGAAGTAAATTTATCTTGGGGCTTTGTTTCAATAGTTTCAGAATCAGCTCCCAGAGCTAAAGCAAAGTTTTTCCATAATTTTGGATGATCATTTTGATGATCTTCTTCCTCATTTAAGTTTTCTAGTAATACTTTTCTTTGCTCAATATCTTCACACATAGAATGTGTTGCACTGATATAGCGAGGAAACGCTTTAACGTGCTGATAGTATTGCTCAGCATAATCTTTAATAATTTCTCTTGTTAATTTACCTTCGTTCCATGCTTGGTAAAATGGATGTTTTAATAAGTGATATTCGTCTAATTTTTCGTTTAGTTTTTGTGAAAACATTATTTCTCCTTGTTAATGCAATTAAAAAATTTATAGAATTTTGTTAGAGATAATCAACCTTTTTAAATGTGGATTAAAAAAGCTAATAAATACGCGCAAAAAAAAACAGCCTTAAATTTAATTTAAGGCTGTTTTTTTAAAAGAAAATTTTTCGCTTATTTATTGAACATTTCTTTCAATGCTTTAGCTGGTAAAAACTTAACTTTTTGAGAAGCTGAGATTTGGATTGTTTCACCTGTTCTTGGGTTTCTTCCTTGTCTAGCTTTTCTTTTTGCTACTTTATAAGTACCAAAACCAGCGATTTTTACATTGTCGTCCGTCTTTAATGCATCAAGAATAATATTTGTTATCCCGTCAAACGTTCTTTCTGCATCAGCTTTGCTAAGATTCATTGTAGATGAGATTTTAGCAACTAGTTGTTTTTTGTTCATTTTTTAGCCCTTTCGAATCGTTATAATTTCAATATCGATAAAAAATGAGGAAAATCAATCAAAATTTAGTATATCAAGAAAATAAAAACACTACTTATAGACAAAAAAACTCAATTATTGAATAAGTTAATGTTTTTTAATATTTTTTTAGAAAAGACCAAGACCTTTAAGGTCATTAAAAGTGGCAAAAAACATCAAAGTAAAAAGAATAAAGAAGCCAAATCGATAGAAATACTCCTGAACTTGTTCATTTAAAGGTTTTCCGCGAACGAACTCTATTAGGTAAAAAAACAAATGACCACCATCTAATAATGGGATTGGAAATAAATTAATCAAACCCAAGCTTATTGAAATGTAAGCCATGATAGAAAGAAATGGCACAAAACCATAATCAGCAAC
>JAYONI010000127.1:0-1531 GCA_038121265.1 Candidatus Pelagibacteraceae bacterium
TATTTAGAAGTCCTAAATAATTTTTAAGACAAAATGTTTTTTTTTCCCAAATGAAATTTTAATTTCATTGTCAACAATATCGCTTGTAGTAATAATTTTGTTTTCATTATTTTCTATATTATTATTAATTCTATAAGCATTATTAGTTAAATTTCTTTTAAAATCTCCTCCTGAAGAAGCAAATTTAATTTCTAACAATACTTGTTTAAAATTTAATCCATTTTCAATTTCATTTTTATTTACTTTTTTGGTTGGTAACTCCTCACCGGTAGATTTATTAACAAATGTTTGGTGAGAGGTTTTCTCAGCATTGGCTGCAGCTGTTGCTCCATGCAAAAGTTTAGTAGCCTCATTTGCTAATTTAATTTTTGCTTTATTAATTTCATCACCACTTAAATTTTTATAATTTTGGATTTCTTTTTCACTTAGTTCAGTAAATAATTGCAAGTATTTAATCACATCTCTGTCATCTGTATTTCGCCAAAACTGCCAATAATCAAAACTACTTAATTTTTTTTCATCAAGCCAAACTGCACCTTTTTCCGTTTTTCCCATTTTAGTGCCTTGGGATGTTGTGATTAAAGGAGTTGTTAACCCTATGGCTTCTTGTTGAAGCTCTCGTCTTACTAATTCTACACCATTTACTATATTTCCCCACTGGTCAGAACCACCAATTTGCAAACAGCAATTATTTTTTTTAAATAAATGCAAGTAATCATAAGCTTGAAGAATCATATAATTAAATTCTAAAAAACTTAGAGATTGCTCTCTTTCTAATCTCAATTTAACACTATCAAATGATAACATTTTATTTATAGTAAAATGTTTTCCATAGTCTCGTAAAAAATTTATATAATTTAACTTTGCGAGCCATTTTTTGTTGTTTACATAAATAACTTTATTTTTACCTTTGTGGTCTAAAAATTTTGAAAATACTTTTTTAATAGATTTGATGTTATTATTAATTTCTTTTTCAGTTAAAATTTTTCTAGACTCTTCTTTACCAGATGGATCACCAACTAAGGTTGTGCCACCACCAAGTAAAACAATTGGCGTATGTCCATATTTTTGAAATAATCGTAAGCACATTATTTGAATTAAACTACCAACATGCAAACTAGGAGCAGTACAGTCAAACCCAATATAAAAAGCTATTTTTTTACTAGAAAGTAATTTTTCTAAGTACTTTTCATTTGTACATTGAAAAAAATAACCACGGTTTTTGAATTCTGTTAAAATATTAGTATTCATTTTCTAATGCAGATAATAAGTAAATTAATATACTTTATAAAACAATTGTAAAATATCTAATATGTCTAATACATTTATAGCACTGGGTATGATGAGCGGAACGTCATTTGACGGAATTGATGTATCTATTATTAGAACAGATGGAATTAAAGTTCATCAAATATATCAAGAATTATATTTCCCTTTTAATAAAAATTTTCAAATTAAAATAAAAAAATTCAAAGAGAAAATAAATTTTTTAACCAATAAAAAAAACATTCAAGATACTAAAGAATTTAAG
>JAYONI010000128.1:0-1525 GCA_038121265.1 Candidatus Pelagibacteraceae bacterium
CCGCTTGCAAGTTTAATTGCATTAGTTTTTTCTTATCTCGAACATAAAAATCCTGAGACCAGCATCACGTTTGCTAAAAGTATTTTAGTAGGTGTACCAATATCTTATCTATTTTTTCTTCCCTTCTTTTTTGCCAAAAGTCTTGGAATGAACTTTTGGTTGATTTATGCAATTGGAGTTATCTTGCTAGTGATTGGATTTATATTGCATCGATATATTGTCTCTTTATTTTAAATTTAGACATTTGATGGAACTTTTGATAATTTAACCCTTTAAGGAGAAACCTGTGTTTAATTTTATTTCTAATATCTTCAAATCAAAGAATAAAAAAATTGAAGAAAAAGCCTTTCAACACCTGAAGGAAGTAAGTGCTATTTCAAAGCTCATTGCCCAGGAAAAAAATGACATCAAATTAAGAGGTTTGGCTTTTTCTATGCAACGAAATTATGATCAAGGTATGAGGCTATTAGAGGAAATTAATTATGATATGAGCAAAATTGAAAAGGCTTACTTTGATCCAAAAAAAACATTGTCTGCTGAAAATTATAAAAAGGTAGAAGTTATTCTACAAAACGCAAAAACCTTTGAAAAATCAAAATGAATTGGTTTCTTTTATCCCTTGTCGCAGGGATAATTGTCTTTGCCCTTATTATTGTTCCCTTAATGGTATCTAAAAAAGCTGAAAGAAATAGTAAAAACAAAGGGTTATGAAAACAAAACGAAAAAGAAAAACCTACCAACAAAAAATCAAAAAATCGAGACAACGAAAGAATGTAAAAGGAATTTTACAAATCCTTCAAACAAAACAATCTTACGAAAAATAATTTAACGCAATAAAAACTATAATAGGTATTGTGACTAAAGATATGGTGGTGGAGGTAACTATCACACTTGCAATATTATCCACGTGTTCTTTTGGTGAATACATTTTAGCAACTAAATAAGTTAAAACAGCAGATGGCATAGAGCATTGTATAAGTAGAGCACCTGCTTGATAACTTTCTAAATCTAACCAACGAATAATAATAAAAGCAATCATAGGTCCTGAAATTAATCTTACTAAAGATATAGCTAAGTTACCTTTAAAATTTACTGCTTGTAATTTTGTTAAAGCAATTCCAAGCGAAGTAAGAATTAAAAAAATAGTAGCATAAGCAATCAACATGGTCGTGTTGATGATAAATTGTGGTACAGGAATCTTAAAATATAAAATAGTACCAGTAATAACAATAGCATACATCGGAACCGAAGTGGCTAATGGTTTAAAAGATAATTTTCCACTTGCTAAAAAAATTCCAATCGTAAAGTGAAATAACATAATCATAGCAGCGATAGAGCTTGCAATAGAAAAACCGCTAGCGCCATAGGCAAACAAGCATAAAGGTAATCCAATATTACCAGTATTAGGTAAAATTAACGGAGGAAGTTCCATTAAAATATTTCTTTTTAAAATTAACAAAATCACAATTCCTGTAACTGCAAATAACGCAACGAACAGAGCTGTAATCATTGCAAATGTAAAAAA
>JAYONI010000129.1:0-1524 GCA_038121265.1 Candidatus Pelagibacteraceae bacterium
AGTATTGATGAAAAATTATTAAATATTTATTCAAATTTAGATAGTTGGCAAAAAACAAAAATTGCACGACATGAAAATAGACCTAAGTCTGAATTTTATATTCAAAATATTTTTGACCATTTTCAACCAATATCAGGTGACCGTTTATTTGGTGAAGATGAATCAATTATCTCAGGTTTTGCTAAATTAGATAATCAGTCTGTCTTAGTTCTTGGTCAAGAAAAAGGAAACACTACTGAAACAAGATTAAAAAGAAATTTTGGCATGATGAGACCTGAGGGTTATCGAAAGTGTATTCGCTTAATGAAGCTTGCAGAAAAGTTTAAGATACCGGTTATAACATTTATTGATACTCCAGGTGCATATCCTGGAAAAGGTGCAGAGGAAAGGGGACAGGCAGAAGCAATTGCAAGATCTATTGAATGTTGCCTTTCTATTTCTCAACCAATTATTTCAGTAATTATTGGAGAGGGTGGATCAGGAGGTGCTATTGCGCTTGGTACTTCCAACAAGATTATTATGTTAGAGCATTCAATATATTCAGTTATTTCTCCTGAAGGATGTGCCTCCATTTTGTGGAAAGATGCTTCAAAGTCAAAGGAGGCTGCAGATTCAATGCAAATTACGGCTCAAAATTTATTAAAACATGAAATTATAGATGAGATTATTGAGGAACCAGTTGGCGGTGCGCACCGAATGCCAGAAGAGACAGCAAAAAAGATTAAAGATAGTTTAATTAATAATTTAAAGGAGTTTTCAAGCAAAACATCAAGCGAAGTATTACAAGAAAGAAAAAATAAATTTTTAGTCATTGGAAATAAGATTCCAAGTGACGTGAGTCCTTTTTCTGGTACTGGTTCAATTCAGATATCTAAAGAAAAATTTCTCAAAAACAAAAAACTTATTCTTGGTGTGGCTGTATTATTACTTTTAATGACTATTTGGCTTTTAAACTAAAGCACCACAGCATTGCTTAAATTTTTTCCCTGTAGCTGGACAGACTTCGTTTCTGGATATTTTACCTTTTTCTTTTTTGGCTAGCAAACAACCTTCAACTTTTTCTTCTTTATTATCAGAAGCTTCTTTTTCTTGTAATGAATTATCTAAATCTACCTCTAAATTTGATAAAAAGATGATTAAATTTTCTTTAATTTTATCAAGCAAATTTTGAAATAATTCGAAACTTTCTCTTTTGTATTCATCTAATGGATTTTTTTGACCATATCCACGCAGTCCAATGACCTGTCTTAATTGTTCTAAATATTGAAGATGGCTTCTCCATTCAAAATCTAAGTTTTGGAGAAAAATTTTCTTTTCTACATCTTGATTGTAAACATCAGTTATTTTTTCAATTCTAGAATTTCTTTTTAGAATAAACTTTTTAGATAAAAAATCTTTTTGCTCCTTTGGAGACGTATGCAAAAAATCATCCAACTCTTTATCTGATAATTGTGTGCCACATATTCTTTCTACTTTAATTTTAAGATTTTTTTTGTCCTCTGAATTTTCTTTAAAATCTTTGTT